>DASVEF010000313.1:0-20770 GCA_036380715.1 Thermoanaerobaculia bacterium
AGCGGGCGCGGGAGATCAGTGAGGGCCGGGGTTGAGCCCGTCGATCCACGAACAATCCCTGGAGACGATCCTGTCCGACGCGGAGGGCGAGTCGGGTCCGGCGATCCTCCATCTGTTGACGTGCGCGGAGTGCAGGGATACAGCGCGGACTCAGCTTTTGGCGCAGCCGTTGCGCGTGCGGGACCCGCTCGACGCGTTGCTGGCGAAGCTCGGCGGCGAGCTGATCGGGGAGCTGGAAGGGGAAAGGGCGCAGGCGGAGCAACTGCTGGAGGAGCTGCTGGCGGTGGCGCCGCAGAACCGGAGTCGGGCGGTGTGGCAGGGGCGGTTCCGGAAGCGGTCGCTGGCGGAACGGCTCCTGGAAGAGAGCCACCGCCGGCAGGAGGCCGAGCCGCGGGAGTCGGCGCGGCTGGCGCACCTGGCGGCGGCGATTGCCGGGCGGTTCCTGGGCACGGCGGAGGATGCGCCGGCGCGGGCGATCCTGGTCTGGGCGGGGTGCCTGGCAGGCAACGCATGGCGGCTGGAGGGCCGTTTCCTGAAGGCGGAACGGGCGCTGGGCCGGGCGGCGTCTTATCTGTCGCCGTGGCACGAGCCGCGCGAGCAAGGTCTGTACTGCCGGGCGGTAGGCCTGCTGCGCTGGGAGCAGGGCCGGCTGGCGGAGGCGGAGGCGCTGCTGCGGCAGGCGGGCCGCGGCTTCGCCGGGCAAGGGATGGATGGGGAGGAAGCGGCGACGCTGGCGCTGCTGGGGCTGCTGTACACGGAGACGGAGCGGACGGAGTGCGCGGTCAATGCGCTGCTGCGGGCGCGGAGCCAGTTGGACGCGGAGGCGCGGCCGTGGCTGGCGCTGCGGGCGGGGTTGAGCCAGGCGCTCGGGCTGGCGCGGCTGGGGCGGAGGGCCAAGGCGCGCGGCGTGCGCCACGAGATGTGGCGCCTCGTACCGGCGGTGAAGGACGCGGGGGAGCTGACCCGCGCCTACTGGCTGGAGGGGCGGGTGGCGGTGCAGACGGGGGACGTGGAGGACGGCCGCAACCTGCTGGAGTCGGTGCGGCGGAAGTTGATCGAGGAGCGCTGTTTCGGCGACGCGGCGCTGGCCACGCTCGACCTGGGGGCGCTGCTGGCGCGGCTCGGCTGGGCCGGGGACGTGGAGCCGCTGGGCGGTGAGGTCGAGGCCGCGTTCCCCGGCGCGCGGGGGGTGACCGAGCTGCTGTCCGGCCTGCGGGCGCTGAGCCGGGCGGCGGCGCAGGGAGGGGCGGCGGTGGATGGCCGGCGGGCCGAGGCGTCGTTCGAGCTGCGGCGCGTAGTGCGGCTCGCCGGCGGCCGGATGGGGACGCTGCCGTTCGCGTGACCCTGGAGGCGCTCTGAGCCGAAGCGGCGCCGGAGAGGAGGCAGAACGTGCCGGACTTGACGGAGCGGGCGCCACCGGAGAAGCAGGTGAGGAATCTGCTGGCCCTGCTGCGGTGGATGGTGGTGGCCCGCGGTGTGACGAACCGCAGCGTGGAGGAGAAGCTCGGGGTGTCCTACGGCTACTTGAGCCGGCTGTTCGCCGGGTCGATCGAGCTGAAAGCCCGGCACCTGTTCGAGATCTTCGAGGCCCTCGGCATGGACGCGGCGGAGTTTTTCCACCTGGCGTTCCCTCTGCCGCCGCGGAGCCGAGCCCTCGACGACTTCCGGAAGGCCGCGGGGTTGCCGTCACCGCAAGCTCCCCCCAGCCTGGAGGAAATCGAAAAGCTCGTGCGCGAGATCCTGCGAACGTCGCGGGAGGACGGTCCCGCGGACGGCTGAGGCCGCGGTCACCAGGCGGGCGGACCCGCGAGCCGGTTGCCGTTGGGTTCGAGGAGCGAGCGCTCTCCGAGGGAGTCCGGCGGCTTGGACAGCGACAGGTCGCCGCCGCCGTTCGGGTCGAGCCCGCCGCCGCAACCGAAGGCGCGAGGCAGGCCCGCGTCCGGGCTCGGGAGCCCGGGGAGGTGCTCCTGTCTCCGGGCATAGCGGATTTCCACCTCCAGGAGCTCGGCGTCGACTTCCTGCTTCAGGTCGAGGGCAAGCTCGAGGACGTGCAGCCCGGATGCACACTCCCGGGCCGAGCGGAGGATCTGCAAGCCTTTCTCGATCTGTTCGTTCGCTTCGTCCGGCCGTTGCTGGCGCAGGAGGAGCAGCGCGAGGTCCAGGCTGCTCAGGCCCGTTCCGAGGCTTTTGCGGAGCTTCTGGTAGCCCCGCTGCACGTCGCGAAGAAGGCTCTCCGCCTGGGTCAGGTCTCCGAGGCCGAAGGCGGCGAGGGCTTCGAGCCAGCGCAGGCGCAGGGCCAGGTGGGGGCTGAAGAGCGGCTGCCAGGGAGCCAGCTTTCCCTGGAAGGCCCTGGCTTCGCGGAGTTGCCCCTCGCTGACCAGCAGGGCGAGGCGGTTGTAGACGGCCTGGGCGAGGAGCTCGGGGTCACGGCGCTCGTCGAGGCGAGGCAGGGCTTCAGCCAGGAGGCGGAGCGCGGTGTCGGGCTTGCCGTTGAGCCTGGCGTAGACCGCTCGGGAGACCTGCGCCCGGGCGGCGAGGTGGAGGTCTCCGGTGCGGAGGTGGCAGTCGGTCAGGATCTGAAGGTTGCGCAGGGCTCCCTGGAGATTGCCCCGGCTGCCGAGCAGGGAAGCGGTCACGTCGAGGATCCGGGCCGCGATCCAGAGGTCGCGTGTGCCGTCCTGCTGAGCCTGGCTCGCGTGCTCGAGCGCTCGGCCCGCGTCGTGATACCGGCCGCAGATCCGGTGGGCGTTGGCGAGCTCGGCCCAGGCGCGCGCCTGCAGGTCCGTGACGCGCCGGGCTCCGGCACGGCCGGCGGGCAGGTGCAGGACAAGATCGAGCGCCAGCTCGGCCAGGTGGGCCATCTCCAGGGGATTGTCGAAGCGGACGGCCCAACTGCGGGCGAGCAGCGCTTCGAAGACGCCACGGCCGGCCACCCGCATGCCGCCCTCGCGGGTGAGGGCCGTGACGCCCCGGCCGGTGGCGAGCAGGGCGAGAGCCTTGTCGAGCTGGGCCTGCTCGCGACGCGACAGCGGCGGAGAGGCGGGAGCAGGGTATGGGAGCACGGGCGCGCATCCTAAAGGGCGGCCCCGGCGGTCCGCCGGCCCGGCGGTCCCGTTCACAGATTTCCTGAACGATCTGTCTCTTTTTCCACCCTCGAATCCGTCACTCCATCTTCCCTCGATTCGGCTTGGACGCGCCGGCCGTTCTTCCCGTATATTCCAATCGATTTGACAGACAGAGCATCAATCGAGCAGTATGGGAGCGCGGATGCCGAAAATTGTCAAGACGCCGATGGGGGCTGTGGAGCCCCAAGGAGAGATTGTGAATGAGACACCTCGACTCTGAAGAGAGGAGGGCCGGCTTGGCGGCGCGGCTGGAGGCGCATCTGCTCTTTCAGGAGCTGATGTCCCTGGCGGCGGACCGGCGGCAGGCGGCGCGGGAGAGCCGGTTCGGGAATCTCGATCTGGCGGACCTGCTGGTGCGGGAGAGCCGGTGCGCCCAGCCGGAGCAGCCGCGGCAATCGGAAGAGCTGGCGGAGCTCGCGCTGGCCGTGGCCGACCGCGTGAGCCCGGGCGCGGCGGAGGGGCGGGTGAACGATCTGAAGGCGCTGTCGCTCTGCCTGGTGGCGAACGCCCGGCGGCTGCGCGGCGACTGGGCGGGGGCGGAGGAGGTGCTGCGCGCGGCAGGGAGGGTGCTGACCGCGCCTCCCGATTCGTACGAACGGGCGTTCTACTGCCAGACGCTGGCGTGGCTTCGCGAGGAGCAGGGATGCGTCCAGGAGGCGGTGAGCCTGCTGTGGCGGGCGGCGCGGGTGTTCCGGGACGTGGGCGCGCAGGAGGAGCAGCGGGCGTGCCTGGGCCGGCTCGGGGCGCTCTCAGGACGGTAAACGAATTTCCAGGTCTTCGGCGCCATGGAGGCGTCTGAAGCGTTGATCCCAAGGAGGTCAACCATGAACGAGACAATCGTACCCAGTCACGATGTGCAGCCGGCCGTGAACAAGAGGAAGCGTCCGCCCAAGCCGGGCGGCGTCGACTCGGCGGAGGAACGGCTGAAGTCCGAGCGCGTGCAGGATGCGCTCAGGCTCCTGATGCAGCTCGGCTGGCAGCAGATCCGGGGCGGCTGGTCGCTGCAGCGGGCGTTCGGCTTCGAGTCGGCCTCGGCGGCGAGCGCCTACGCCCGGTACGTTCTGGAGCTGGCGATCCACCAGGGCCAGGCGGTGGAGCTGCTTCCGGCCGACACGCAACTGACCATCACCCTGAACGGCTCGCCGGGGCGGAACCCCTCGCTCCGCTACTCGGAAGAGCTCCTCCGCTTCGCCGCGGTGGTGGGATAGAAAGGAGATGCCCTCATGCCCAATCAGTCGAACGGAGAGCTGATGTCCGAGATCCGGCACACCCTGAACGCGGTGGCCGCCAACCAGGCCGACCTGGCGTTTCTCGTGGATCAGACGGTGGAGCTGACCGCCGTGCTGGAAGGAGCCGAGGACGCCAGGAAGCGCCAGGACCAGTTCAAGGGGCAGGTGCAGCAGGCCACGCGCGACCTGGAGGCGTTCCTCAAGCAGGGCCAGGAGCTGTTGACGCGGATCCGCAACGGGATCCGCACCCGGTACGGCCTCAAGAGCGAGAAGCTGGCGGAGTTCGGCATGCAGCCGCGCCGGCCGCCGCAGCGCAAGAAGCCGGAGGAGCAGCGCAAGAAGAAGGGCGAAAAGCCGCCTGAGCCGGCGCCACCGACCCAGACGGCTTCCAACAAATCCACTGACGTGACCTCAGTATAGACCACAATCCGGGGGAGCGGGAAACCGCTCCCCCGGTTTTCTTGGCGTTTTTTAGTGCGAGAATCCGCGCCGGAGGTGTCACCCGTGAAGCTGCTGCTCTGGAGCGTTCCGCTGTTCCTGTCCTGGACCCTCTGGGCCGCCGGCGCCGAACCCCGGCCGCGCCTGCGCGATCTCGGCGCCGAGCCGGGGATTTTCCCGGCCGGCCCGAAGAACGCCATCACCGATGTCGCGGGAGTCCGCGTCGGGCACCGGACCCTGGTGCGCGGCGACTCCGTGCGCACGGGGGTCACGGCGATCCTTCCGCACGGCGGCAACCTCTTCCAGAGCAAGGCGCCGGCGGCGGTCTACGTGGGCAACGGCTTCGGCAAGGCGGCCGGCTTCCTCCAGATCCAGGAGCTGGGCAACCTGGAGACGCCGATCGTGCTGACCAACACCCTCGCCGTGGGCACCGCGGTGGAAGCGGTGGTCGCCTGGACGCTGGAGCAGCCGGGCAACGGGGAGGTACGTTCGGTCAACGCCGTGGTCGGAGAGACCAACGACGGCTACCTCAACGACATCCGCGGCCGGCACGTCGCCGCCGCGGACGTGCGCGCCGCCATCGCCGCCGCCTCCGACGGTCCTATCGAGGAGGGGAGCGTCGGCGCCGGCGCCGGGACCGTGGCCTTCGGGTGGAAGGGCGGGATCGGGACTTCGTCGCGGGTGGTGCCGAAGAGCCTCGGCGGCTGGACGGTCGGCGCTCTCGTCCAGACCAACTTCGGCGGCGTGCTGACGATCGACGGCGTGCCCGTGGGGGAGCGGCTGGGACAGTACTCCTTCAGGGAAGACCTGGAGAAGGACCGCGGCGACGGCTCATGCATGGTGGTGCTGGCGACCGACGCGCCGCTCTCCTCGCGCAACCTGGAGCGCTTGGCGAAGCGCGCCGTTCTCGGCCTTGCCCGCACCGGCTCGTTCATGAGCAACGGCTCCGGCGATTTCGTGATCGCCTTCTCGACCCGCAACCTGGTCCCCTTCGAGATGAAGGACCGCGTGCTCGCCGCAGAGGAGCTCCACAACGACGCCATGAGCCCGCTCTTCCTGGCGGCGGTCGAGGCGGTGGAGGAGGCCGTCTACAATTCCCTCCTCCAGGCGGCCGACGTCACCGGCCACCAGGGCCACACCGTCAAGGCGATTCCGGTGGACGAGGTGCGCGCGCTGCTGAAAGAGGCCGGAAGGATCGAAAACAAGAGAGAGGGGAAGCCGTGATCGAGGCGGGACGAGCTTTCTTCTCGATAATCTCGTACAATCAAGCTCTCCATTGTGGCAATCGGCAGAGAGTGTGACGCAGGAATCGTAGGGTACGCTAAACTAAAGGTTATGACCATCGAAGACGAGGTTCGCCGCGCAACGAAGTTGCTCGAAACCGTCATGCAGGCAGCGGGGCTGACGCGCAAGGACCTGGACCAGCGGCTCGGGGCCGGTCCGGGGTACGTCAGCCAGGTCCTCACGGGGAGGATGGAGCTGAAGCTCCGCCACATCCTCGCCATCTTGCGGGCTCTGGACGTCGAGCCCAGCATCTTCTTCCAGACCCTCTATCCGGAATCGCGGCCCTCCTCCGACCAGGTGGTCATGGAAGAGTTCCTCAAGCGGTTCCAGAAGCTCGGCTTTGGGGGAAACCCCACGCCGCCACCGCCGCCGCCATCGCCGGTCCTCGACTCCCAGGAGCTGGAGAGGCTCATCCAGAGCGCGGTGCGCACCGCGCTGGCCGAACGGGGAGAGACCGATTCGGAACAGCTATCCGCCCCCGAGGCTGATCACCGGCCTCGGGGGCGAAGGAAGATGAGAGAGGATTAGCGGTTCCCGGGCCGCGCGGCCGGCTCGCGCTCCAGCCTCTGCAGCTCGGAGGCCACGTTGCGCAGCAGCGCAATGGTGGCCCCTTCCTGCTCGAAGGCCGCCCGCAGCATGAGCAGGGCGCCGATCGCCTCGCGGCGGATCTTGCGCGCGCGGAAGACCGCCACGGTTTCGTCGAGCAGCGCCTTGATCTCGGCGGTCCGCCCGTTGCGCAGCCAGACGGCCGCGAGGTCCAGCGAGACCAGGGCCGTGTCGTAGGCCAGCTCGGTCTCCGCGAAGCCGGCCCGGACCTCCAGGAGCGCCTGCTCGGCGTCGCGATCATCTTTCAGCTCCGTCGCCACCAGCCCTTCGACCCAGCGGGCCTTGAGCTGGTCGAGCCGTTCGCCGTGTCTGGCGTAGAGAGGCCGGCTGCACGACAGGAGGCGGCGCGCCTCCTCCAGACGGCCGCAGTCGACCAGGAACAGACTGAGGCTGTGGACTCCGGCGAGGACGAGCTGCGGGTCGCGCCGGGCGTCGATCAGGCGGAGGCCCTGGGCGAGGAGCCGCACGGCCTCTTCGGCGTCCAGGGCATAGCCGGCGGAGATGCCCTTGCTGATGAGGGCGCGGCCGGCGGCGTGCGTCTCCCCCCGCGAGAGATAGATCGCGTGGACCCAGTCGAGTAGTTGGAACGCCTCGCGGAACCGGCGCTGGTCGGTGAGCAGCGAGGCGGTCAGGTCCATGATCCGCGCCAGGAGGCGCGGATCTCCGGTGCCCCGGCCGGCGCGGTCGAGCGCGCGGGCGAGGTCGGCTTCGGCGCCGGGGAGGTCGTCGGAGACGCGGCGGGCGTTGCCGAGCTCGGCCCAGGCGCGCGCCTGCAGGTCGGCCACCGCCTCCTCTCCATGGAGGCGGCCCGGGGAGATCCGCTCCGCGAGAGTCACCGCCATCCCGGCCAGCATCACCAGGCCTTCGGGATCGCTGTGCCGCAGCGCCTGGCATCGTTCCAGGAACGCCTCGCACTGCGTCCAGTCGCGGCTGGCCCGCTGGTCGAAGGAGACGGGGGAGGGGGGAGGGACCTCTTTCAGGGGGGAGCCGGCGTGGCGCTCCGGCTCCTGCCGCTCCCGCTCCAGGGATTCGGCGTACCGGCGGGCGGTGGCGAAGGCGCGGAAGAGAGGGAAGTCGTACTCCGCTCCGTCGGTCAGGACGGCTGGCTCCGGAGGTTCGCCCGGCGAGAAGATCACCCCGGCGAGCGGCGCCATCCGCTCCTTGCAGAGGTCACAGCCGGCGAGCAGATGAGCGACGACGGGAGCGGCCTCGCGCGGCGACATCTGCCCCATCAGGAACCGGTCCAACTCGGCAGGGCTGGGGTGCGATCCTTGATCTCCTCCGGTCATCGGGCCCTCCTGACACTGCAAAAGATACTGCCGGATTTTCGCACAGAACCTGTCCGAATGTCTCGCGGGGTGTCACCGGGAGCGGCGGGGCCTCCTGCCGCCCCCGGTGCGGATTTGCTGTTAGTTGTCGCCGTTCGGATCGATGGCCGCGCCCCGGTCCCGGTCCGGTTCTGTCCATGTCATCGAAGTGGTGCCGGCGGAGCTCTTCTCCTCGACCGCCTCTCTCTGGGACGTCAGACCGTCCGGTTCCCAGAAGTCTCCCAGCCACTGCCACAGTTGCTTCAGCAGGCGGAGCTCGAGCCCCGCCGGAGCCGCGCTCGGCCTGGCCATGGCCGGCGAGCCGGCGAGCCAGAGAGCCGATGTTGTGAGGAGAGCGGCCGTGATGCCTTGAAGGGTCCTGGAACGCATGGAATCCTCCTTTTCCGAGAGCCGGCCGGGAGCCTCCATGGAACCCGGGGCCGCGGAAGCGCGAGGCCCCTGCGAGCCCCGCGAATTCATACAGAATTCTTCAGAGTTCATTAGTCTCTGTCATCATGCGAGAGAAAGAAGTTGCCGAAGAAAAGAATACCACCGGCCGGACATTCTTCTTCAAGGCGGGATACGCGATCGTGATGTAGAGGCGCGCCTGCCGCGCCCTTCGCCTGTTCAGCCCTTTTTCTGCGGGATCTCGATCGTGAACGGATATGGAGAGGTCGCGGACTGCCCGTCCGGATTGGTGACGGTCACGGCGCGCGGGCCGCGCTCAGCCTCCTTCGCGATCTCGATCTCGCAGACGATCGATTCCGGGGCCGTCTTGCAGTTGAGGACCGAGACGCCTTCGGGGGCGAAGGTCACCTTGGCGTCGGGATGGAAGCTGGCGCCCTCGATGTAGAGCTCCAGCCTCTGGCCGGGCGTCCCGTAGTCGGGCTTGATGGCACGGACCTCCGGCGCCGGCTCCCGGGGCTCTTCGACTGTCTGCTGGACCGGCGGATCCGTCTGTTCGCTGATCTGTGACTCGCGCCGGCTCGCCATCTGCTGTTCGATGTCGGCCAGCTCCTTTTCGATCCGATCGAGCTGGCCGTCGTCGAGCTTCTCGCCCTGGCTCAGCTCCTCCTGCAGCGGCTCCAGCCGGTCCCGCATCTCGTCGCGGAACCGATCGATCGCCCGGGTCAGCGGGACCTGTTCCAAAAGCTGGTCGATCTTCGCTTCGAGATTCCTCAGGCGCTCCCTTTTGCTTTCGGCAACCTGCTCGGATCGGTCCGCCGGGACGTCGGGAGTCGTCTGCACGGGCGTGTCTCGGACCGGTTCTTTTCCTGGAGCGTCTGGGGATTTCGTGCCAGGCCCGGTGGGGGGCTCGGAAACCAGAGCGGGCACCCAGACGGGCCGGCTGACCCTCAGCCTGCCGTTCGCGTCCGGTCTGGTGTCGCGAGCGTAAAACCAGCTCTCCCGATGCTCTTCTCCAAACAGGAGAGGAAGGCTGCTGGAAGTGTAGGCTGAGGCGGTATGGGAGACCCTGGTCTGGCCATTCGGGTCGATTCCCAGCAACAGAACAGGATTCTTGCCGTCCGGAGCCCGATCGAAAGCGATTTGAAAATCTCCGGTGTTGCGCAGATTGATCGCGCGCAACTGATAGGCGTATCGCAGCTCGACCTGCTCTTCTTTTTTGAAAGAGGTCCCGAAGAATGGCAGCGCTCCACCGACGAGCGCCAGGCAGACCAGAGCCGCCGCGATCTCCGTGAAATCCGGCCAGGTCCAGCGCCAGCCTTTTCCTTCTCCTTCCCGTCTCGCCCAGGAGGCGATGGCCGGCCGGAGCACGTTCCTTTCCAGAGAGGGCACGGCGAGCCTCTCGACGGCGCTCACCACCTCGCCGGCCAGGGGGCCCTGGACGAGGTCGGCCAGCTCTCTCGCCGCAGGCTCTTGGCGCTCAGGGACACGGATCTCCTGGAGGGCGCGGTCGAGGCGCCAGCGCTCGTGAGCGGCGGTGCCGGGCGGCGGCTCGGAAGCGCCGAGCACGTCGATGAGGTAGGCGTGCACGTCCTCGGCGGAGGGACCGACTCCCGGCGGAGAGGCCAGCGGAGGGGCTTCCAGCGCTTCGAGCAGCGCAGCCGGCGGGACATGCGGGCAGAACCTCTGGCGCAGCAGCTCCGCGAGGTCCGGATCGCGGCGCGGGGCCAGGGTCAGCAGCCAGCGCAGGCGCTCGACGTCGAGCGGGCTGACCCGGCGCTGGGGCAGGGCACGGGAGACCTCGCGGACCGGCCGGCCGAGCTCGCCATGGAGCAGTTGCCGGGCGGCGGCGAGCACCCCTTCCGGAGTCATCGGCCAGACGGAGATTGGAGTCTCGAGGAGGGCGGGCCGCCAGTAGGCGGGATCGGTCACCGGGTTCAACCAGGCCCGGTAGCGCCAGCCGAGGAGCGATTCGATCCAGGGGGCGGGGCGGCCGCGGGTCCCCTCCAGGAGCCCCTCTCCGGCGCTGACCACCAGCAGCGGGCTCTCGGCGCGGAGACGGAAGAGCTGCTTGAGCGTCAGCGGCGGCGCTCCCGGATCGCGGAAGACCCGGCCGGCGTCGGCGTGGAACCGCCAGCGGTCGATCGGCACTCCCCGCGCCTCCAGCCCGTTCAGAAGGGAGGACACCCGTCGCCGCCAGGGGCGCATCTCGTCGCCCACGTCCTCCAGCACGAGGAGGGGATGGGTCGAGGCCCGCGCGCGGAGCACGACGTGCGGCGCGAGCCCGGCGCGCAGGGTGCGCTCCAGAGTCCGCGGGACGTCGAGGTCGCCGCTGCGCGGCGGGATCGAGGTCCGGCGGCCGAGAAGGCTGGCGGCGTCGTCGAGAAGGTCGCGGGAGAAGGGGGGAGCCAGGTCGCCGAGGAAGATCTCGTACCGGTGCGGACCCGGCAGGGCGTCCGCCTCCTCGGCAAGCCGGCGGCGCGCCCGCTGCCGCGCCTCGCGCCGGAGCCGGACTCCGAAGAGCCAGAGGAAGAGGCCGGCGGAGAGGCCCGCGGCGGCGGCGAAGGAGCGTTCCCAGTCGGGCCGGGGAATGGTGTCGGGGATTTCCATCCGAGGAGGAGCAGTGTCCGGCACCTTCGCGGCCGGATCCGGAGGAAGCGGCTGCGGTTCCGGATCCGGCCGCGGCCAGAGCCAGGCGCCGATCACCAGCGCCAGCGCCAGAGCCGCCGCGGTCAGCCCTGCCATCCATCCCCGGCTCAGCTTCCGGCGCGCAGGCTCGGAGACGGATAGCGGCTCCGGCGTCCGCTCCTCCTTCGGAGGCGCTCCATAGAGCCGGTCGAAGCTCTCGCGGACGATCCGCACTTCGTCGGGGTTGCGGGCCAGCACCGCTCCCAGCGCCACGCGCAGAGAGCCGGCGTCCGTGTCGTCCCACCGGGCGAGGAGACGGCCGACCATCAGGTGCTCGCGCACGCCGACCGGCATCCCCTGATCTCTCAGGGAGGCCAGCAGATCGGAGAGCGGGAGCGGCTCGGGCATGGCGTCACGCCGCGGACGGCTTCACGCGGGCCATGTCCTCGCGGGTCTTGATCAGGGCGTTCAGGTAGGGGAGGTCCCGCAGCTCCCCTTCGAGCGCCCCGTTGGTGACCTGCGCGGCATGGAGCACGCGCGCCCAGGTCAGCATCTCGCTGGTGGCGGGCTTCTTGAGCAGGCCGTCCACCCCGCGCAGCTCGAGGAACCGGTCGACGATGCGGTCGCGCAGCGTCTCCGCGATCTTCAGGTGCCCCAGCCGCTCGTCGAGGATGCGGCGGAGCTGGCCGCTGTCGGGGAATTCGATGTGATGGAAGACGCAGCGGCGCAGGAACGGGTCGGGGAGCTGGCTCTCGCGGTTGCTGGTGATCACCACGACCGGGCGCTGGCGGGCCGATTCCGCGAAGTCCAGCTCGGGGACGCGCAGCTCCATCCGGTCGATGGCGTACAGCAGGTCGTTGGGGAAGTCGCGCGGCGCCTTGTCGATCTCGTCGATGAGGACGAGCCGCCGGACCTCGGAGCGGAAGGCCCGGCCGAGCGGCCCGAAGCGCAGATAGTTGCTCCGGTCGCGGGCCGCAGGGTCGTTCACCTGGGCGTCGTAGAAGCGCTGCAGGTTGTCGATCTCGTAGAGCAGGTCGCGCCCCTGGTGGTCGCTGCGCACGGTGAAGATCTCGACCTCGCCCAGCTCCAGCTCGGCGGCGATGGAGAAGGCCAGCATGGTCTTGCCGGTGCCCGCCTCGCCGGTGACCAGCAGCGGCTGCTCCACGGCCAGCGCGGCGTTGACCGCGTGCGCCAGGTCGGGAGAGGCGAGATAGCGCCCCTGCTCTCCCGGGGTCAGGGCCGGGCGCCCGTCGCGGGTGGTGCCGTCGCCCCGGTACTGCCTGAATTCGCGGAGCTCACTCATAGGTCGTTCTCCTTCTTGCCTCTTTCCCCCTCTCCCTCCGGGAGAGGGGGCCAGGGGGTGAGGGCACTCAGGCGCTCAGCCGATCCGCGATCTTGCGGAGGATGTCGGCGGAATCCTTGGCGCCGCTCAGCGCGTCGCGGACGATCTCCATACGGTCGACTCCCGGCGGGAGCGACTCGCTCCAGGTCTCGACCTCCTGCCGGGTGATGGGGTGGAGCGGCGCGAGCAGGAAGACGGGCATCCGCTCGCCGTCGGCCTCCTTGCGGATCCGCTCCAGCGCGCGCTCGGCCTCGTCCTGTTGCAGGGCCTCTTCGACCCAGCCCTTCCCGCCGATGCCGAAGCGGCTGGCGAACCGGGCGAGCGAGCCGGTCAGCCGCGGCGCCGGGCACCAGTCGATCCCCTGGAGCACCTTGAGCACCCCCGCGGTCTGGCCGAGCTCGCCGATCAGCTCGGGGAGCCAGCGCGTGTAGTAGCCGACCAGCGCCTCGTCGCGCAGGCTCGCGGCCATCACGGGACGGTGCACCAGGACCAGGTTCTGATCGCGCAGGTGGGAGCGCAGAGCCCCGACGAGCTTCTCCTCACCGCAGTCGAGGGCCTCGGCCAGCTCGGCGCGGAAGCCGCCGCGGCTCGACGGCACGGCCGGGCTCCAGCGGACGGTGCGGACGTGGCGCGGCGGCGAGGCCGGGAAGCATTCGTGGACCGTCTCCAGGAACAGCTCGTGCCCCTCGCCGCGCGGGCCCACGACGAACAGCGTCTCGTTCTGGGGCCGGTCGGCGTGGGTGCAGATCTGGCTCCACTGCGCGGCGCGGTCGCAGCCGAGCACCGCGCGGCCGGCGCCCCAGCGGGCGCGGTGGACCGCCCGGACCTCCTTCTCGGCCGGGGTGGCCGCGAGCAGGGCGGAGCCGCCGCCGGCCTGGCGCGCCTCGCGTCCCTTCTGCGCCCACTCCGCCTTCGGCCCCGGCCCCTTCTGGAGCACGGCGCAGTAGACCTCCCAGAAGCGGGCGTCCGGCTCCGGGTCCCCCTCGGGCCAGCTCAGGACGTTGCGGCGGTGCAGGAAGGGGCCGAGCTTGCGGGCGTCGAACGCGATGCGGGCCAGCGGCACCAGGACGCGCTCTCCGCGCAGATCCTTCTGGGAAGCCGAAACCTCCCAGGTCGTGTAGTCGCTGGCCAGCCAGGGCTCGGTGATGACGGCGACCACGTGGCGGCTGGCGTCCAGGGCCTTGAGGAGGGTCTCCTGGACGTCCGCGCCGCCCGGCACCTGCTCGACGTCGAACCAGATCTTGAAGCCGGCGTCGCGCAGCATGCCGACCAGCCCCTCCACGAAGGGAGAGTCGCGGCGCGAGTAGCTGACGAAGACGTCGAAGTCGAAGCTCAAGGCCGGGGCCTCACTTCCGAAGTTTAACGCGCCCCCATGACCATGGGCGTCCGCTCCTCGCGGAACGTTACCGCTTGCCCGGCTTTGGCAGGACGGCCGGCGTCAATTTCCAGACGAAGGCGTCGTTCTTGCCGGCGGACTTGACCGCGGAAGCGCTGGTCTGCTCGTGGGGCGCCGTCTCTCCCTTGAACACCCCGGCGATATAGGGGACGCCGGACGAGCCGGTGGCGATCGCCAGGACCTGGAGGCCGTCGCTGGCGCTCAGGCCGAGGGCCCAGAGGCGGTCCCCGGAATCGGTGAACTCGGCGACGTAGGAGAAGTTGTCCGGATCGAGGCCGCCGACCGTGGCCCGCACGTGGATGGGAGTCCCCTCGCCGTTGGTGTCGCCGCGGCCCTGCTGATAGAGACCGGCGGCGTAGACCGAGCCGTTCTTGTCGGTGGCCAGGCCGAACCCGACGTCGCTGCCGCCGCCGCCCATCTGGCGGGCCCAGACCAGGCGGCCTGTGGCGTCCAGCCGGACGACGAAGGCGTCGACCGGGCCGGAGCTGGCGAGCGACGTCGAGCCCGGACCGGGATCGAAGTCCGCCGAGCGGGTGAAGCGGCCGGTGATCGCCAGGCCGCCGCCACGGACCCCGACGGCCGCCTCGCATTCGTCCGTACCGTTTCCACCCATCCGCCCCGCCCAGAGGGTCCGCCCCTCTTTGTCGAGGCGCGCCACGAAGACGTCCGCGTTGCCGGCGCTCTTCAGAGAGAGACTCGCCTCCGCCCCCAGGCTCGCCGCCTCCTCGAAATGGCCGGCGATCCAGACCTCTCCGCCGCGCCCTAAGGCGATCCCTCGCGCCTCGTCGTCCTTGGCGCCGCCGAGGCGCCGCGCCCAGACCAGGCTGCCCGCGGGGTCGAAGCGGGCCACGAAAGCGTCGTTCCGGCCGGCGCTCTCCAGCCGGGCCGGAGGAGCCGCCTCCTTGCCGGGAGCCGGCGCCACGGGAAGGTCCATCGTGCCCTGGAAATAGCCGGCCAGGTAGACGGCGTCCGCGCCGGCCGCGATCCGGAATCCGACGTCGCCGAGCTTGCCGCCGAGACGCCGCGCCCAGACCAGCTCCCCCTTGGGATTCAGGCGAAGGAGAAAGGCGTCCGCGCTGCCGGCGCTCGCCAGCTCCGAGCGTCCCGGACCGGGGTCGAAGTCGGCCGTATTCGAGAAGAAGCCGGTCAGGTAGACGTCGCCTCCGGGCGCCACGGCGATACCCCGCGGCTCGTCCACCCCGGAGCCGCCCAGCGCGACCGCCCAGAGGAACTGGCCCTCGCGGTCGAGCTTGGCCACGAACGCGTCGGAGGGACCGGAAGAGGTCAGCTTGATCGTCCCGATCGTCGTCGCCGCCTGGAAGTGGCCGGCGACGTAGGCGTTGCCCTGGTCGTCCACAGCGATGCCGGTGGCGTACTCCCGGTTGGGTCCGCCGAGCGCGCGGGGCCAGGGAGCCGGAGAGGGCTGCGCCGGATCGGCGGCGAGAGCAGGGACGAGAGTCAGGGAGGCTGCCAACGCCAGGAGAGCGGCGCGATTCTTGCTGCACCTATTGAAATAAGACATGAGTCGTCTCCGGGCCCGGTTTCTTGGGCGTCCCGCGAGGACGATTCGCTTCGCCCCCTGAAAACTGTAACAGAGCTTGTCCCGTTGAACAGATCTCATGTACCAAACCTGGTAGTGGTACTACCGATGCGGGACGCGGAAGGGCCACTTCATTTCAATCGGCTCTGCAATCTCTTCTGCGGGAGCCTTGGCAGAAAGGAAGGATGATGAACGTACGACTCCCTCTTCGTAGTGCCTGGTTGTGCCTGGGCCTGACGATCCTCCTCGCGGTCCCCTCTTTCGCCGCCTCCCCCTCCTCGGGATCGATCTCGGCCGGCAGCCTGGAGACGACATGGACCGGCAGCGGCTTGGGGCTCCCCACGGCGAGCGCCACCTGCGGCGGGCCGAACAATGCGAAGTGCGACAACTTCCAGCTCGTCCTCAGCGCGCCGAGCTACTCCTTCTCGCTCGAGATTACGGCGACTCCGAAGGCGGTCGACGACTATGACCTCGAGGTCTACAACGCGGCCGGCCAGCTCGTGGGCAGCTCGACCAACGGGCCCGGCTCGGTCGAGAAGGTCACGCTGAACAACCCGTCCTCCGGGACGTACACGGTCAGCACGTCCAATTTTCTGGCCCTCCTCGGGTATACGGGCAAGGCCAAGATCGTGGCCAACGGCTCCTCCGGGACGGGCAGCGCCAACCTCGGCTTCGCCGTGTACGCGGCTCCCGCCGGCGTGGGCGACAGCTCCGGCGAGCCCTCGGTCGGCGTCAACTGGAACACCGACGAGGTGATGTACATCGCCGGCCTGGAGACCCTGCGCGTCTCGTTCAACGACTGCGTCACTCCGGCCCAGGCCACCTGGCAGGACAAGAGCTACGTGACCACCTCGCTGCTCACCCTGGATCCGATCCTGTTCACCGATCCGGTCACCGGCCGCACCCTCGTCTCGCAGCTCGCGGGCCTGTGCAGCAGCATGGCGTTCAGCGATAACGACGGCGACTCCTGGCTGCCGAGCATGGGGTGCGGCATCAACTCGGGCGTCGACCACCAGTCGGTCGGCGGCGGGCCCTTCGCGCCGCCGCTCACCGGTCTCCTCGGCTATCCGCACGCGGTCTACTACTGCTCGCAGGACGTGGCGATCGCCCAGTGCGCTCTCTCGCTGAACGGCGGCCTGACCTTCGGGCCGGCGGTGCCGATCTACAACCTGACCCAGTGCGGCGGCCTGCACGGGCACGTCAAGGTCGGTCCGGACGGCGCCGCCTACGTGCCGAACAAGAACTGCAACGGCGAGCAGGGCGTGGCGGTCTCCGAGAACAACGGCCTCACCTGGACCGTGCGCCACGTGTCCGGCACGAGCGCCGGCACTTGGGATCCCTCGGTCGGGGTCGCCAGCGACGGCACGGTCTACATCGGCATGACCTACGGCGGCCGTCCGTACGCCGCGGTCTCCCATGACAAGGGGCAGACCTGGACGAACCTGCAGGAGATCGGAACCCAGTTCGGCATCCAGAACACCGCCTTCCCGGTGGTGGTGGCGGGCGACGGCGATCGCGCGGCGGTCGGCTTCCTCGGCTCTTCCCAGGGTGGGGACGGCAGCGGCACGGACCCTAATTCCAATCACGTCTGGTACCCGTACGTTGCCCTCACCACGGACGGTGGGCAGACCTGGACGACGGTCAACGTCTCGCCGAACGACCCGGTGCAGCGCGGCAACGTCTGCAGCCTCGGGACGACCTGCAGCGCGGCACGCAACCTGCTCGACTTCAACGACATCGCGGTGGACTCCGACGGACACATCATCTTCGCCTACGCGGACGGCTGCGTCGGCTCCTGCGTGAGCGCCGCCCCGAACAGCAGCGCGGCCAAGGCGATCATCGCGCGGCAGACCACCGGCCCGCGGCTGTTCGCGGCGTACGATGGCACGTCGAGCTGCCCGTAGCCCCTCACCCCCTTGACCCCCTCTCCCGTCGCCGGGAGAGGGGGGGAACCTCACCCCCTCGATCCCGCTCTCCCATCGCCCTCCCCCCGACCGGGAGAGGGGGAAGAGATACCTTCGGTCCTTCGTGAGGGGGTGGGTGGTGGCGCCCCTCTCCCGGGTGGTGGGGGGCCGATGGGAGAGGGGACGGGGGTGAGGTCCCTTGACACTCCGACACCCTCCCGGGTATACAGAGCGGGAAGCCTGAGCAGGACAGAAGACGGCTCCGCCGCGGAACCGAGGGAGGACCGGATGGTCGCCGACCCGGTGAAGATGCCTCGTCCCGTTTTGCGCGCGCTCCAGGTCGCGGGCACGGCGGCGGTCTTCTCTCTCGCCAGCGAGCTCGCCTCGCTGTTCAGCCAGCCCAACGGCGCGTCCTTCCTGTTTCCTCCCGCGGGGGTGTCGCTCGCCGCGGGCGCCGCGTTCGGCGTCTGGGGCGTGCTCGGCGTGCTGCTCGGCGTCGTCGCCTCGCCCTGGGGCGTGGCCACGACGCTCCCCGGCATCGTCCTCTCCTGCCTCGCCAACGGCCTCAGCGCCGCGATCCCCGCTTGGGCTCTGCGGCATCCGGTGGGAGGCACCGGCCGCCGGCTGCAGCGGGCGTGCTGGTTCGGCGGGTTCGTCAACAACATGGCTTCGGCGGTGGTGGGCAGCCTGGGGCTGGCCGCGCTCGGTCGCCTTCCCTGGAACGGCGCGGAGCTGGCGCAGAGCTTCTTCTTCTGGTGGGGCGCCGATCTCGCCGCGGCTGTGGTGCTCGGGTTCCCGCTGCTCCTCTGGCTCCGCCCGGACCTCCTCCTGGCGACGCCGGACCGAACCCGCCTCCGCGAATGGCTGCGCGGGCGCCGGGGGCCGGCGGAGTCGGTGATCCTGGTGCTCGCGGGCGTGGTGCCGATCGCGGTCCTGGAGCATCTGGGATGGGGCTTCCCGCACTGGCTCTCCATCGTGTTCCTGGCGCCGATCGCCCTGGCGGCGCTGGAGGGCGGGGCCGGACCCGCGGTGCTGGTCAACGGCCTGGCGTCGACCGCCTACCTAGGCGCGCTGGTGATGGCGGGCGAGGACGTCTCCGATCTCCGGGCGGTTCTCGCGCCGGCCTACACCACCGTCGGGCTCTTCTCCCTGTTCGCCCTGATCGGCGGCTGGCTGGCGGGCCGCAACCGGCGCCTCCTCGACCGGGTGCGCGCGCAGCAGGCCCAGCTCGAGCGCGACTTCGAGCGCACGGTCGCCTCCCTGGCGGCGGCCATCGAGGCCAAGGACCCCACGACCGAAGGGCACGTGCAGCGCGTGGCGCAGCTCTCCGTCCTCGTCGGGCGCAAGATGGGGCTCGACGAGCGGCGGCTGCGCATCCTGCGCTACGGTGCCATGCTGCACGACGTGGGCAAGATCGGCGTGCCCGAAGAGGTCCTCAACAAGCCCGGCGGGCTGACCCCCGAAGAGAAAGAGCAGATGGAGCAGCACGTGGACATCGGGCTGCGCATCATCCGCGATGTCGAAGCGCTGCGCGACGTCGACCCGCTCATCCGCTACCACCAGGAGCGCTGGGACGGCGCGCGCGACGGCGTCCGCTATCCCGGCTACTTCGGGCTCTCCGGCGAGGAGATCCCGGAAGGCGCCCGCATCCTCTCCGTAGTCGATGCCTTCGACGCCATCACCCACGACCGCCCCTACCGCCGCGGCATGCCCGTCGAAACCGCGGTCGAAGAGCTGCGCCGCGAAGCCGGCCGGCAGTTCGATCCGCGGATCGTCGAAGCCCTGATCGAGGTGGTGCGGGAGGGGGGCTGGCTCACCGCGACGGTCCCTGTCGTGCCGGCAGCGGTTCCCGCGACGGGATAGTCCCGGTAACTTGTCGCAATCTCTACAGATCTCGACCAAACCCGCTGACATCGGGACCCGGTCAGCGAACGATGTGACGCCGTCTGGTGACCTGGGTCGATATCTCGGGACGCATCCGGCTGACTCTCTGGGCGTGATGGGGCGGAGCTCAAAATCCAGCTCTCTCGTCGTGCTATCCTCTGAGTTACGAAAGAGAGTTGTAGAGCAGTTATGTCAGAGAATGACTTGAGCGGGAATATGGAGTGGAAATACGCGGCATTTCTGAGCTACTCGACTGTTGATAGAGCTGTCGCGGGCCAGCTCCAGAAGTTTCTGGAAGCCTATCGAGTACCGAAATCTTTACGCGATACGCAAGGCTCGTTCGGCTCTGTCCCCAGTAGGGTCGGCAAGATTTTTCGTGACCGCACAGATGCCGCTGGCGCTGTTAATCTGCGAGCTACCTTAAAAGAGGCTCTTGGGCAATCGCGAGATCTTATTGTTCTTTGCTCGCCGGCTGCTGCGGATCCTGGAAGCTGGGTCAACAAGGAGATTGAAGATTTTCTTACCCTCCGGCCCACGGGGCGTATCTTGACAATCATCAGTAGTGGCGAGCCACCGCACTGCTTTCCCCTGTCGCTCCGACGCTCGACAGGAATGCAGGACCTTGTTGAGCCTCTCGCAGCCGATATGCGACCGGTTGGTGACGGGCCCAGGGAGGCACCACTCAAACTTGTAGCCGCCCTTTTGGGCGTGGATTTCGACCAACTCCGTAGGCGTGAGGAGGCGGCGCGGCGACGCAGGCGCCGGCTACTCAGCAGCCTCGCAGTCGGCTACCTGGCGACAGTTACTATTGGTATTGTCCTCGTGACGCAAGCCTCGATAGAGGTGGCTCGCTCTCGATCCTTAGCCTTAGCGAACCACGCGCGTACAGCGAATGAATCAGGACGCCACGATTTGGCGGCGCTCTTGGCGCTTGCCGCCCTGCCGCCGCGGGAAGGCGCCGTTATAAGTCCCGTTCCACAGGCTGAGGCACAGCTCCTGCGTGCCCTTGTCCAAGGGCGGCTCAGACGTGTGATTCCGGTTCAAGACTCAACAATCTGGAGCATATCTCGCCACCCAACGGAACCCTGGGTGCTGACCGGCGGAGCCGGCGGCGAGGTCCGTCTTGTGAATTGGGAGAGCGGACGAGTTGTTTCCGCCTTTTCGGGACATTCGGGGGCAATTACGGGGACCGACATTTCTGCTGATGGCCGCATCGCTGCAACCACAGGCATGGACAACACGATCCGAATCTGGAGCCTTCCGGCAGGAAAGGAGAGGCTCAAGATACCCACAACTGGCTGGACGCCACGTTCTGTCAGCCTTTCTCCCTGCGGACGACGGCTTGTAGTCGCATGCTCGGACGGGTTTGGGCGTGTGTTCCAGGCCGCAAGCGGACTCG
Source organism: Thermoanaerobaculia bacterium (assembly GCA_036380715.1). Classification (GTDB taxonomy): domain Bacteria; phylum Acidobacteriota; class Thermoanaerobaculia; order Multivoradales; family UBA5704; genus UBA5704. Next base: position 20,488 of record DASVEF010000313.1, read on the forward strand.
AGATCAGCCGTTCGCCGGCACATAGTGAGGCAGTGATGAGCGCTGCATTCTCGCGGGATGGAACGATGGTGATGAGCGGTGCCTATGATGGGCATTTGATCGAGTGGGATTCTCGCACGGGACAGATGCTGCTGGACCTTGGCAAAGTGGGTACGATCAGCCAAATCAGCCGCGAGCCGGGTGGCAACCGATGGGTGGTGACAAGGGTTCTCACCGATGTCGTTCTCTTTTGGGAGGAACTGACGACCTCCCCTGCCTCGAGCATTTTGGCCGGAAGAGGTGG
>DASVEF010000314.1:0-50143 GCA_036380715.1 Thermoanaerobaculia bacterium
TCGGAGAAGCTGGCGGAGTTCGACCTCCAGCCCTTCCGCGGCCGGAAGAGCCAGGCGACGCCGCCGCCCGAGAAGCGACCCGGCAAGCAGCCCGATCCTGAGAAGGTCGAGTAATCCAAGGCCGGGAGCGTGCTCCGGTGCGCTCCCGGCTCCCCTTTTTGTAGCTGGTTCTTTGACAACTGAAGTACCGGGCCGGAGCCTCCTGGGCGGGGGGAGGCCTCCGGCCCACCCTCAGGGGTTCCTGCTCGGCGACCGGCCCGGCCGCCCGGACAGGCCGTGATCCACCCGGCTGCTTATCCGGCTGTCCGCGCACCGACGCGAGCGGCTGATCCCCTGGCCGCTCCGCTCACCTGAAACGCCGTCCAAGACCTTTCTCTCGCGCGACTTACGCTGATACCGTATCGAACACCGCCAGGTCGGCTAAGCAGCCGTCAACCGGCGCGCCTCGCGAGTTGCTTAGCCGACCGCTCCTTCGACCTTGACGCGAATCGAGGAACTGGCCCCGTGCCTGGACCGGCTTCGGCCGGGAGATCGCCGCCATGAGCATTCATGTCGAAGTGGTCTTCGCCGATCGACTCTCCTCGACGGGCTGGGGGGAGTGCGTCTCGTACCGCATCTGCGGTAGAATGGCTGAAACGAAATCGCTGTGGGAGGAGCCCGACACCGGCCGCAAGCTCACGCAGGAGGCGCATTTGACCGACAGCCGTCGCGTTGCGAGGTGCCCGCGCACGAGCCAACGGTCGTGGTATGGCTTTCTCCTCCGGATCGAATCTCCATAGGCACCCGGCTCGGACTCTCCCGCGGTTTCGTTCAACCAGGTCCTATCTAACATCCTCCCGGTAGCGCCGGAGGAAGCGGGGAGGTTTGCTGGGGGAGGACGTCAGATAGAACCTTTACGGTTGGGCGTCAAAGGCTAGTTGAGGGTGTTGTTGCAATAAATTGGAGATGAGCTATGAGGGTTTTTGTTGGCTTCGGCTACAACGACCGGGATCGCTGGATTGAAGAGCAGGTCTTCCTCATCCTGCGTTGTATGGGGTTCATCGTGGTGGATGGGAAAGATATGCATGGCGAGATTCTTCAGCCCGAGGTCGAGTCCCGAATTGAACAGTCGGACGCAGCAATTGGCTTCTTTACTATCCGCGAAGCGCAAGGCGAGGCTGATTTCAACTCGCACATGTGGGTGCGGGACGAAATGGTGTACGCCAATGCCAAGAGTAAACCGATTATTCCGGTCAAAGAAGAAGGTGCTAGGGTCCCAGATGGGCTGCTGGGCAACCGCCAGTACATTCCGCTCCGCCAAGACGACCGACTTGCCTGTGTGGCGGAATTGGTGGGCGCGCTCGGCCGGCGGAACATTCGGCGCCTGAAACTCGACCCGGACAGCGATCAATTGAGGAGAGACCTTCAACAGTGGCGAAGGACTCCGGGCTTCGTCATCCAGTACCGGACGCAAGATGAGAGGGGGCTCGAATCGCCGTACCGGCAAGGGCGCCTGGAACTTGTGGACCAAGGCTTCTATCTCAATGTCTCCGATGTACCGAAGCGGGCCTACGTCGAGGTGGAGGGTTTTCTCAATGGTGCGCCACAATTCAGCTCCGGCTGGGTATCGGCCGACGCCGTCCAAGTGAAGGTATTCTGAAGGAGATTACCATGCCGGAGGAATTCACAATTCAGCAATGGGAAAAATATGAGGACGAGGACTGGTGGAAGTGGGCAGTGTGGGTAGAAGGCCGGGACGAAGCCCTAGATATGATTGATTTTGTGGAATGGACCCTGCATCCGACTTTTCCTAACCCAATCCGGAAGATCCACGATAGGGCGAGTAAGTTCCGCCTTGAGACCGGTGGTTGGGGGGTGTTCCCAATCGTCGCACGCGTGCAGATGAAGGATGGTAAGCAGACCAAGCTGAGCCATTACCTAAAACTCCACTACCCCGACGGTACACAGACCACCTCGTGAATAACTCATCGTTATGTATGATGCGAGAGTTAGGACGTGCCTCATGGGCAACACTTGGACAACACATGCTTCCAATGCGGCACCCAGAAATAGGTTCAGAAATAGGTTCCAGGCGATTCTGAGTGCTCGACACGTGCTTGTAGCCGGCGCAACATTTCGGGGGACTCCTGGCCGGCGGCTCCGTTGATTCGGTAAGCGAAATTCCGAGTTGGCAGGTAGAAGCGCGCTCTTGCTCCTGATAGACACCCTTGGTCGCCCTGCCAGGAAGCCGAAGACAGACCTCGGCTCCCCGGTGCCGCAAGTGGCCCCATGGGGCGAGGCAAACTGGAAGTGTTCTGGTAGGGCTGTCTCGAATCTAGCCCGCCGGAGACAGGACCAAGGGAAGGTCCCGGACAAACGGTAGACCCGGGGGAAAGCTCCTGGTTGGGAACGCGGCATTCCGGTCCCCGGACTTGAGCCTTTCAGCCGCCTCGCGGAAAGCACCTACGAATCTCGCGTACACCTCCCAGAGCTCTTTTCTCGCTCGACGCGTGAAGGCATGGACGAACGGGGCGGGAGATTTCTTGGTTTGCTTGGGCTGGCTCTTCGGATCCTGACGGCGGATGGCCTCAGGGCCGAGAGGCTGGATGCCGGTCCGGGCTCGCTCGGTCGCTGCGTCCGTTTCGATCTTCTCGACCAGGTCCGCGATCCTTTCCCGATAGATCTCGGATGGCAGATGAGCCCAGCAGGGCAAGGGTTCGAGGGTCACAATCTCGGTTTCGGCAAAGCGCCTTGGTCCCACATCCTCTCCACGCATGTGAGCACCGTACTCGCGGGTCCGGTTGAACCAGGTGCCTTCCAGGGGCTGGCCCGTCAGCAGCGCCGAGACGCAGTGCACGCCCGGCCATTCGACCAAGCGGGCGACCAGAAATTCCTTGACCCCGTGGCTGAGGACATAGACCAGGCGCGCTACCTGTGCCCCTTCCTCGTTACTGATGAGGATCGCGTCGTAGCGGCGCGACCAGACCTTGTCCGTCCAGCCGGTCAGGCGTGCCACCTCGCGGGCGAGGTTCGAGTTGAGATAGCCCATGAAGTCGGCGAGTTGTTCGGCGTCGCGGACTCGGAGGATGAGGTGGTAGTGGTTCGAAGCAAAGGCGAAACCACACACGCCGACTTTGTAGAGGCGTTGGGCTCGGCCGAGGACGCCGAGGATGATCTCGTTGAGCTCGGGGCTGGGCCGGAGCAGGAGCCGGCTCTGGATAGTGCGGCAGGTGACCTCGACGAGAGATCCCTCCTCCGGGACGAAGCGTAGTCGTCTGGACATGGCGGGCCTTGCGTTGGGCAAGAGCGCTGCCAATCCATGCCTGAAGACGTAAGCCTCTGATTTCTAACGATTTGGACGTTCCGGGTTGAGGGAGGCGGGAGCGATTCGTGGAAAGAGATCTTGCGGGCAGGATGGGTTCAACCGGCGTAAGTATTGATTCTCCAGGTGGTTGGAAGTGGAAAGAGATCTTGCGGGCCTGCAAGATTTCTTTCCACGAGATCTTGAAGGTCCCCCAACCAGAGAATCAAAGAATCGGCTGGAACCTCAGTCCCTGGCTCGCCGAGGGACGCAAGCTGGCGACCTTCTTGCGCACAGGCGTCAAGCAGCACTACGGCAACCGCTCGGAGAAGCTGGCGGAGTTCGACCTCCAGCCCTTCCGCGGCCGGAAGAGCCAGGCGACGCCGCCGCCCGAGAAGCGACCCGGCAAGCAGCCCGATCCTGAGAAGGCCGAGTAATCCAAGGCCGGGAGCGCGCTCCGGCGCGCTCCGGGCTCCCCTTTTGTAGCTGGTTCTTTGACAACTGAAGTACCGGGCCGGAGCCTCCCGGGCGGGGGGAGGCCTCCGGCCCACCCTCAGGGGTTCCTGCTCGGCGACCGGCCCGGCCGCCTTTGCTTCGGTGCTTATCCGGCCGGCATCGAGCGGATCAGCAGCTCGCTATCGGGACCTGAGATGCGGACAACCCCTTGTGCGGTCGAGAGTTGGACCGTCCAGCGGAACATCGTCCGGTCTGCTATCCCTCACCCTGGAGACGACTAACGTTCCATACACCTCCTCAGCGGGGCGCTTATACGGCGAACACCGCCGCGCCGCCGCCCCCGTCGGGCTATAAATCGCCTTGTTTCAGCGGCTTCCAGTAATCCCGCGGGATTCCGAGCCGGATAAGCAACCGGCGCCCCCTCGGAAACAGATGCTTATCCGGCCGCTTCTGCCGCATTGACGCGAAGACGGAAACAGGAGTAGGATAGCTAAGTTTCAGCATCAGAGAGGGATAGCAGCCCCCATGGGCCTCGTCGTCATCCACGCCGCGGGAGCTAGACGATGTCAGATAAGCAGCCAGCACGCTTGTGGCGGTGCCGGATAAACCCTCACTTGGAGTTCTGCGCCAGAGATCAAGATCTACTCTTTATACCTAAGGACTTGTAGCTGAGCCATGGCAAATCTTCTCTACAAAGCATTTATTTGCTACAGCCGGCATGATGTAGATCTGGCAGTTGCAATACAGCGTGCCCTCCAACGCTATTCAAAGCCCTGGTATAAAGTGCGCGCCCTGCGAGTATTTCGAGATGTCAGCAGCCTGCCTCTTGAATCCAATTTATGGTCTTCTATCGAGCGAGCCCTGGCAAATTCAGAGTATCTCGTTCTGTTGGCTTCGCCAAGCGCACACAACTCGTTATGGGTACAGAAAGAGCTTGAGTGGTGGCTCGGAAATCGCTCGGTTGATTCCATGCTCATAGTAGTATTAAGTGGGGACACGCCTTGGAATGCGCCGTCGGCGGAGCCCAAGTGGGCAGAAAACACGGCCTTGCCTGGATTGCTCCAGAACTGCCTAATAGAAGAGCCCAATTTCGGAGACATGAGATGGATAGAAAAAATAGAACAAGCATCACTAGCGAATTTGAAGTTCAGAGATGAAATTTCTAGCTTGGCTGCCACTCTTCACGGAGTTCCGAAGGAAGACCTTGAAAGCGAAGAGGCGCGTCAAGGCAGGCGCCAGAAGCAACTCATGCTTACTATCGCATGTATCCTCCTCATTACTACGACTCTGGCCCTGTTTTTTGCCCATTCATCCAACTCCGAGAAGGAAAGAGCACTCCAACAGCAAGAAATTGCTCTAAGAGAAGCCCGGACTTCCGATAGAGTGGTCAAGATTCTTCTGAGTATATTCGAAACCTCAGACCCTGATGGCGAACCCAGCGACGTAAGAAGAACCGAGATTAAAGCCAAGGATCTCCTCGACAGAGGGGCAAAGGTGGTCCATAAAGATTTAAAAGAGGAGCCAGAAATTCTGGGCAGGGCACTAGAAGTCCTTGCGGCTATATATAATAAGATCGGAGATTATGACTCTGCTCGAAAGCTTGCCCGTGACGCCCATAGTCTCGCTCTCGAAAGCTACGGTGCACAATCACTTCAATCGGCAAGCTGCAAAGTAACGCTCGCAGTCGTCGAGAAGAGCATCGGCAACTTTGAAGAGGCAGAACGATTATTGATTGCAGCTCTCCCAATTGCCGAGAGCTCTCGCGAGAATGGGTCTTCTGATCTGCGCATTGAAATACTGGATGAGCTGGGTGAGTTACTACTGATATCAGGTAGATTGGGCGAAGCCGAACGCTACCTTGTGAGAGCCAAAGATGGCTGGCAAGCCATGAAGAAGGAGAGCAGCCGTGAATACGCCATCACTCTGCAAAATCTTGCAAGAGTATATGAGTTCTCGGGAAAATACGATCAGGCAGAGGAGCTTTATCACAGAGCACTTGTAATAGTTCGCAGTACTGGAGGAGCGGAAAGTCTCACCGCGTCTGCCCTGCTTAACAATCTGGCAGTTCTAAATGGGACTAAGGGTGACTTTCTGGCGGCAGCGGAGTTGAGCGAGCAGTCGGCGGTTATTACGCAGAAGCATCTCGGCAGAGAACATCCTAGCGTGCTCAAAGTCTTCGGCAATCAAGGTCTATTTCTTTTACAGGCAAAGGCGTACGATCGGGCCCGTGAGAGGCTCTTGTCTGTCCTGGAATTGAGAAGATCTATTCTAGGTAACAGGCATCTGGATACAGCGAATTCATTATACGGTTTATGTCTACTTGAGAAAGAAACGGCCAACCTTCAAAGAGCCGAACTCTACTGCAAGGAGTCTATGAACATAGTAAGGCTTGAAGTCGGTTCCGATAGTATGGTGGCTGCTTTCACGTTGACCCTTCTTGCCCAGGTTCACAACGAGATGCGTAGCTTCGATTCCTCCCGGATTGAAGCAGAGGCTGCCGTTCGCATCCTGAACAGACCGGATTCTCCTAAGCCTGATCCAATGCGACTATTGAGGGCCGAGGAAGCCCTTGCGATATCAATTGCGGGTTCTGGTAATCTTTCTAAGGGCGGACAAGTGATCGGCGAAGTCTTCCGGAAGCTTAATGAGCAGTTCGGAAACGATTCTGTAGAAAGTAAGGCATTCCGAAAGAAGGTCGAAGGGCTGTTGAAAGGTCGATCCTCAGGCGTCCTGCCTGAAGCGGCAACGACGAAGAACCTGCCGGCTGCAGCGGACGGCTAGCGCCGCGCGCTGAGCCGCAGCACGTTGGCCGCGCAGTCTTGGTCGTAGGCATAATAGTTGGAGATCTCATTGAAGAAAATCATGCGACTGAGATTCCACCCGACACCCACATTTGTACCGGCAACTGCAAGCCTTCTCTTCCTATGGGTATGTCTGGCTGCATTGGCCTTATGGCTGTCACCCAGCAATGCTCCGCTGACTTGGATCATTTGCCTTACAGGAAATATCATAGGCATCCCGCTCGGAATGCTCGCGTCTCCTCTGCATAGAGAGGGGTCGCATTTCCAAGCACTTGGAGGCTGGATAGCCACCTTCTTTTCTGGATACCTCGTGAGCAAGCTCGATCTTCTTGATACATCGAAACTGCTCGCCAGCGATTTTGAGCATAGGTCGAACGCTGCTATTCCTGGCCTTTATGATACTGGGAGCTATTCAGACCTTTGTCCTGCGGAGCTATCTGGATGCCGCCCGGCCTCGTGATTACTACACGGCGCCAGAGCAAGCGCCTCCTAAGACAGAAGATTCGAAGGAGCAGGAAGTACAGTGATGGATTCGGCGGCCAACCAACACTTGCACCGGACGGCTCGCTTCGCAATCCGCCGGTGAAGTGCATCAGCGTGTGTGCCAGGCATGGCACAGAACTGAAGAGGTGAGAGTCCTCTTGCCAGGTGTTCGCTCCCTCTCATCCTCGTAATGGTCAAGCGCGTCGCGCAGCTCTCGTCGAGCCGCGGGGTGAAATGTGATCCGCATCAGCGACGCTTTGCACGCAGCTCGCGGAACACCTCCTCCGCCGGAATTGCTTTGACCTCACCCGATTCCAGCTCAGCGCGCCGGCGCACGGCTTCTTCGATCCAGGCCTTCTCAACCTCGGCCTCATCTTCCAGCACCGGCTCCAGACTGAGCAGGAGTCTATGCGCCAGTCGGGCGCGGTCTTTTTGGTCGAGCTCCAAGGCTTCGGCTTCGATTTGCTCGATGGGTCGTGCCATGGCTGGGCCCCTCGGCATTCAATCCTAGCACTTCTTCTCGATCCTGCTACCCGCTGCCTTATCGGAGGTTGCGGGCGAGCCCGGAAGAAGGGCCGGCGAGACGCCGGCGGTCCCAGGGGGCGCGAGCTCGAGTTCCCTGACGACTCAGCCGGCAGCTTTCAGCGCGGGATGGGTCCGGAGCGCGCGAGCTTGGCTTTCTCCCGCCGGCTTTGTACACTCGCCCAGCCATGACGATGTATCTCTTCACCTTCCATGCCGTTCCCACCTCCGAGGCGAAGGAGTTTCACGAATCCGGAGGGGCCTACGTGAGCTGCTGGATCCAGGGCAGCGACCGCGAGCAGGCGGAAGAGCGCGCCTCGGACCTGATCCACGAATATGGGTGGTCCGTGGAAGCTCTCGAAGAGGGGGCGATCGTGACGAGCGCGGACTATCAGGACGGCGACGAGGACCGCGAGTTCTTCGAGCAGGCCCTCGTCGAGGGCGAGGTCCTCGTTTTCAACACCTGGCCGCGTACAGAGGACGACGAGACGGAGTAGAGCGCCCCGCCCGGTCAGACGAGGCTGTGGAAGACCTTCTGCACGTCCTCGTCCTGTTCGAGCCGGTCGACCAGGCTCAACACTTCGGAGGCCTTGTTCTCGGGCAGCTCGACCGGGGTCAGGGGGATGTACTCCGACTCGGCGGAGAGCGGCGTGATGCCGCGGTCCTCCAGCGCCTTCTGCAACTGGCCGAAGTCGTTGAACGAGCAGCGGAGAAGGAGCTGCGGCTCGCCCTTTTCACCCGTGGTTTCGCCCATCTCCTCGAGCCCGTGGTCGATGAGCTCGAGCTCGAGCTCGTCGGGATCGAGGCCCACCGGGCTGAGGCGGAATACGCCCGCTCTCTTGAACAGGAAGCCGACGCTGCCCGGGCCTCCCAGGGTGCCGCCCCCCTTGTTGAAGTGGGTGCGCAGGTTGGAGACGGTGCGCGTCGGATTGTCGGTCGCGGTCTCGATCATGACGGCGACGCCGTGTGGAGCGAAGCCCTCGTAGACGATCTCCTCGTAGTTTTCCGCCTCCTTGCCCGACGCGCGCTTGATCGCCGACTCGACCTTGTCTTTCGGCATGTTGACCGAGCGCGCGTTCTGCATGACCCGCCGCAGCATCGGATTGCTCGCGGGATCGGGACCGCCCGCCTTCACGGCGATGGTGATCTCCTTGCCGATCCGGGCGAACTGTTTCGCCATCCGGTCCCAGCGGGCGAACATCGTGTGTTTTCTGGTTTCGAAGATGCGTCCCATGGTCTTCGCTCCTTGCCGGGGGAAATCTAGCTCGACTGTCGAGGCCGAGTAAAGGGAGGCCCTCCGGAGGGGTGTGGCATCCTTCTCGCTCGGCCGGAAGAGAGGAGGAGGAAGAAGCCGGATGCCGAGACACTACAGCATGGGTGGCCGCGCCGCGGCTTCACCGGCGGGGACGGCAGGAGGGGCCGGGGAGCCGGGTGGCGCACCCCCGTCGCCGCAGTCGCTGCGCGAGCGCTTCAGCGCCCTGCGGAACCTGCCGCCGTTCCTGAAGCTGATCTGGCGGACCAGTCCGCGGCTCACCGCGGGCGACCTGCTGTTGCGCCTCGTGCGCGCCCTGCTGCCGGTGGTCACCCTGTACGTCGGCAAGCTGATCATTGACGAGGTGGTCTCCCTGGCGCGCACCGAGGGCGCGCCCGAGAGCCTGCGGGCCTGGCTGGCCAGCGGCCTGCTCGACCGCCTCGGCTGGCTTCTGGCGGCCGAGCTCGGCCTGGCGGTGCTGTCCGACGTGCTGGGCCGCGTCGTCTCCCTGTTCGACACGCTCCTGTCGGAGCAGTTCACCAACGCCACCAGCGTGCGCCTGATGGAGCACGCGGCCACGCTCGACCTGGAGGATTTCGAGGACAGCGAGATCCAGGACCGGCTCGAACGCGCCCGCCGGCAGACCATGAGCAGGGCGACCCTGATGAGCCGGCTCTTCGGCCAGGCCCAGGACGTGGTGACCATCGTCAGCTTCGCCGCCGGGCTGGTGGTCTACGCGCCCTGGCTGATTGCGCTGCTGATCCTGGCGCTGGTGCCGGCGTTCCTCGGCGAGGCTCACTTCAACGCGCAGAGCTACTCGCTCAATTACGCCCGGACGCCGCAGCGGCGCGCGCTCGACTACGTGCGCCAGACCGGCGCCAGCGTCGAGACCGCCAAGGAAGTGAAGATCTTTGGCCTCAACGCCTTCCTGATCGATCGCTACCGCGAGCTGGCCGACATCATCTATCAGGAAAACCGCAGGCTCGCGGCCCGCCGCGCCGGCTGGGGCGGCCTGCTGACCGCCCTCGGCACGTTCGGCTACTACCTGGCCTACGCCTTCATCGCCTGGCGCACTCTGCGCGGCGAGTTCAGCATCGGCGACCTCACCTTTCTCTCAGGCTCGTTCCGCCGGCTGCGCAACCTGCTCGAGGGTCTGCTGATCGGCTTTTCGCAGGTGGCGGGGCAGGCGCTCTATCTGGACGACCTGTTTTCGTTTTTCGAGATCGCGCCGGAGATCGTCTCGCCGCCGGACCCGCGGCCGTTCCCGGTGCCGGTCCGCCAGGGCTTCACGTTCGAGGACGTCGGCTTCCGCTATCCGGGCGCCGAGCGCTGGGCGGTGCGTCACCTGACTTTCACCCTCCAGGCCGGCGAGGTGCTGGCTCTGGTCGGCGAGAACGGCGCCGGCAAGACGACTCTGGTCAAATTGCTGGCGCGCTTGTACGACCCGGACGAGGGACGCATCCTGCTCGACGGCCACGATCTGCGCGAGCTCGATGTAAACGAGCTGCGCGCCAACATCAGCGTGATCTTTCAGGATTTCGTCCGCTATCACCTCACCGCCGCCGAGAACATCGCGGTGGGGCGCATCGAGGCCCGCGACGATCCGGCGCGCATCGCCGGCGCCGCCGAGCGCAGCCTGGCCGACGAGGTGATCCGGAAGCTGCCGCTGGGCTACGACCAGGTCATCGGCAAGCGCTTCCGCACCGGCGTGGAGCTGTCCGGCGGCGAATGGCAGAAGATCGCGATCGCCCGCGCCTACATGCGGGACGCGCAGTTGCTGATCCTCGACGAGCCGACCGCGGCGCTCGACGCCCGCTCGGAATTCGAGGTGTTCCAGCGCTTCAAGGAGCTGAGCGAGGGGAAGACCGCCGTGCTGATCTCGCACCGTTTCTCCAGCGTGCGCATGGCGGACCGCATCCTGGTCCTCGCCGAAGGGCAGGTCGAGGCGATGGGCACGCACGAGGAGCTGCTGGCGCAGGGCGGGCGTTACGCGGAGCTGTTCGAGCTGCAGGCCACGGGCTACCGGTGAGACCTCACCCCCCATTGGCGCCAATTTGGCCACGGAAGCCAAGGACGACAAGGACAGCAAGGATTCAGGGACGAGAAACATGGAGGGGCTCTGGCGCTGGTCCTTCAAGTCCTATAACATCCGGGCCGGGACCGAACCCATACAGTCGAGCCTGAGCATGCCCTTAGCTGGCGGCAGCCTGTGGAGCAGCGCCGGGCGTGGGAGTCAAAGCAGATGCGTATCCATCCCATCCAGCCGATCGCCGTGATCGTCCTGATTGTGGTCCTGATCTACATGAAGCGGAAGAAGGGGAGCGCGAAAGGCCCGGAGAAGGTGGACCGGCACGCGGCGGACCGCGCCACGGTCATGGCCCTCGAGAAGGCGATGAAGGGGAAGGAAGACCCGCCCGAGGCGATCTACATGGACATGCGCCAGCGGGCGCTCGAGACGGCTCCCGCGAGCCTCGGCCTGACCGGCGCGCTCGCGGAGAACGAGCCCTACGGTCTCCTGATGGAGATGGGGATCGCGGACTCGGTGGTGACGCTGGCCTGTTTCGCCAACGGCGACGCCGGCGTCTACTACCAGTCGGGCGGAGGGATGGTCGGCGGGATCGCTCACGAGAACGTCCGCAAGGCCGCCAAGGATCTCGTCGCCCTGTCGCGGAGGGCTCTTCCCAGGATGAGCCGGGCCGCCACTCATCCGCTCCCCTCTCCCGGCATGGTCCGGTTCTACGCGCTGACGCCGCGAGGGACCTTCACGACCGAGACGGACCGCGAGACCCTCGGAGAGTCTCAGAGCGAGCTCTCGGCTCTGTTCTCCAGCGGCCAGGAGGTCGTCGCCCAGATGCGCCAGGTACAGGCGCAGCGGGCGAGCTGAGGCCCTCACCCCCGGCCCCTCTCCCGGAGGGAGAGGGGTGAAATCTCTGGAAAAGCCTCAGAAGACAGTCACTTTCCATGCTTTTCCCCCTCTCCCTCCGGGAGAGGGGGTCAGGGGGTGAGGGCTCACGCGGCCATGCCGAGATCCTGGACTTTCGCCGCGATGTCTCCGCCGTGCGAGGTCGGGCTGACCTCGCGGTCCACCGACAGGATGCGGCCGTCGCGGCCGATGAAGAACGTCCAGCGCGCCGCCGTGCCCAGCTCTTCGTCGAAGGCGCCATAGGCGCGGGCGACTTCGCCGTCCACGTCGCTGAGGACCGGCAGCCCGGCGCCCGTCCATTCGGCGAAGGCCCGGCTCACCTCGGGCTTGTCGAGGCTGGCCGCGAAGCAGGCGATTCCCAGCTCGTTCAGCAGTTTGCCGCTCTCACGGAGCGACTTGAGCTGGGCCGTTCAGCCACCGGTGAAGGCTTTGGGGAACCAGGTGAGGACCACCGGCTGGAGGCCCAGGTAGTCGGCGAGCCGGTGGATGCGGCCGTCGGAGCCAGGCAGCTCGAACAGGGGCGCGCGGTCTCCGGGCCTCGGCTCGTCGCAGAGCGCGTGGCAGAGCCGGTGGATGCGGTCCATCCAGCTCTGGGTCGCCGGCGTCGGCGGCGTCGCGGAGCAGGCGCCGCAGAGGTCGCCGCCGAGCTGCGCGATGCGCCGCAGGCTCCGCCGGAGCGGGCCGGAGCGCGCCTGCCCGGACGGCAGGCAGGTGAGGAGGTCGGAGAGCTCCTGGAGCCCGGAGCACAGACAGGCGAAGAGGGTCTCCAGGGCGTTGGCGGCGTCGCCGGAACGGCCGTGGACGACGTCGCGTACGGCCTGCATCTCGCCCGCGAAGATCATGGCCACACTCTCGATCCGGGCGCGCAGCCGCCGCGGCGGCACCGCGGGGTTGGAGCAGTCGCCAGAGATCTCCGCCAGCTCGGAAAGCACGAGGTGCAGGTTCGTGCGCACCCGGCCGAGGCGGTTTTCGAAAGTGAGACGGTGCACTTCGTTGAGGACCGCCTCCTGCTGGGCGCCCAGGATCTTGGAGACCAGAGCGCTGAAGAGCACGAGCCCCACGGCGGTCTCGGCGAGCACGGCGAGCCGCATCCAGCCGACCGCGGAGACGTCGCCGTAGCCCGACGACATGGCCGTGGCGACGCTGAACCAGAAGGCCGTGTTCAAGCCGAGCAGGTCCGCTCCGACCGCGGCGCCTTCGGAGACGAGGCCCGCGCCGCCGCGTCCCATCACCCAATAGAGGAGCGCGAAGACCGCGCTGGTCGCCAGCCAGATGCCGAAGAGGGCGCGCAGCGACTGGTTGCTCGCCCAGGCGAAGGCCGCGGCCGGGGAGAGCCGCGCCAGGGCCTTCCGCAGCCGGTCCAGCCGGCCGGCGGGGCGCGCCGGAGCGGGTTTGCGGGTGACGAGGACGGCGCGCTCGATCCGGCCGCCGCGCTCGGTCCACTCCTCCATGCCGCCGGGGTATTCGCGCACCCGCGTGTAGCCGAGGCTGCGCAGCAGCGCCACCCCCTGCTCCGCGAGCGAGCAGGCCGACGACGCGCAGTAGACGACAGTCTCCTGATCGCGGACGGGAAGCACTTCGCCGGCCCGCTCGGCAAGCTCGGAGAGAGGGAGGTTCAGGGAGGTCGGGATGCGCCCGGATTCAAAGGCGGCGCGCGGCAGCACGTTGAGCAGCACGAAGCTCGTGTCGCCGTCCTCGATCCGCCGCGACAGCTCGTCGTAGTCGGCGACGGCAACGGGTGTGGCCTCGGATTCGATCGCTTTTTCCGCTCGTACGACGTGCATCGGTCGTCCTCCTTCCAGGCTGTCCGGGAGTCTGGAATTGCAGGCGGGATGCCACCCGTGGACCGGCGAAAAATCCTTTCAGCTTGCGGAAAAGCGCGTCTCCGGGCGATTCGCTGACGGCGCGGACCGTGTCAAAGAATAGGCGCTGACACGTCGGCGGTGTGTCAGTGCGTGTCCGACACACCCTGTACAATCCTGTCCAGCATGACCTGCTGTTACCTGATCCAGAGCCATAACGACCCGGCCCAGGTCCTTCGGCTGGTCGAGACGATCAAGCGGTCCTCCCCCGGGGCGGAGGTGCTCGTGGTGCACGACGCGCGGCAACAGCCTCTCGATCCCGCGCCTTTCGAGAAGCTGCCCGGCGTCGAGGTGCTGGTGCGGCGCGAGCGCGTGGCCCGGGGCGAGCTGTCGGTGCTGTCGCCGATGTTCGCGGGGATCGAACACCTCCTCGAGAGCAAGGGCGGCCGGCCGCGCAGCGATTTCGACTGGCTGGTCTATCTTTCAGGCCAGGACTATCCGACCCGCCCGTTGAAGGACTTCGAGGATTCGCTCGCCACCACCAAGCACCAGGGGTTCCTGACCTTCTGGGACGTCGAGGGGGAGCGCACTCCCTGGCGGCCGCGCCAGGCCCGCGACCGCTATTTCGCCCAGTACCGCCGGCTGCCGGACTGGACGCTGCGCCCCCTGTCGGCGGTCCGCTTCCTGGGCAAGATCACGCCGCTCCGCTTCCACCTCCATTACGGTCCCTTCGTCGGCTGGAGGATGCGGAAGACGCCGTTCGGCGAGCCGTTCCGGTGCTATGGGGGATGGCAGTGGTGGACGCTGTCGCGGCCGTGCGTCGAGTACCTGCGGGACTTCATGGCGTCGCGGCCGGAGATCGTCGGGTGGTTCAGCCGGACCATGGCCCCTTGCGAGTCGCTCGTCCCGACGATCCTGGCGAACAGCGGCCGGTTCGATCTCTTCCCCGACAACCGGCGGTTCGTGGATTTCGCGGGCAGCCGGGACGGCCGGCCGCGGACCCTCCATCGCGAGGACCTGCCTTTGATCGCCCGCGGGGAGTTCGACTTTGCGCGGAAGTTCGACGTTGCCGAGGACTCGGAGATCCTGGATCTGCTGGATCGGGAGGTGTTGACCCTCACCCCCTGACCCCCTCTCCCGTCACCGGGAGAGGGGGAGGAAGGCAAGGGAAGCGAAAGGACCCTCAGCTCCGCGCCCGTTTCGCCGCCAGGATGACCTCCCGGCCGGCGAGGTAGAGCAGCGCGCAGAGAATGGCGAACGGGATCAGCGACAGCAGGTTCGCGTTGGGGCCGTTGAAGAACGGGTTGCTCGCGGTCATGGTGTCCGTGATCCGCTGGTTGAAGTTGGTCAGGACTCCGGCCATGAAGGCGATCACGATGCCGGCGATCGCGCCTCCCGCGATGTAGCCGGACGCCATCAGCACGCCCGGGCTCTTGTCCCCTTCGGCCGTGAGCTCCTCTTCGGTCAGGTTCCTGTGCGCCAGCCGCTTGCGCAGGTTGCGGTCGACCAGCCAGCGGATCAGGCCGCCGATCAGAATCGGGCTGGAGGAGGAGAGCGGCAGGTAGACGCCCACCGCGAAGGCGAGCGACGGGATGCCCGACATCTCGAGGACGATCGCGATCATCACGCCCAGGAGCACCAGCGCCCACGGGAGCTCCTGGTTGAGGATGCCCTTGATGATGTAGGACATCAGCGTCGCCTTCGGGGCGTCGAACTTGTCGACCCGGGTGCCGTCCGGCCGCTCGCGGTGGATGCCGTTGATGCCCGGGTCCACCAGGTAGACCGGCACGCCCTGGGCGTTGACCAGGTAACGGCCGGCCGGGCCGCCCGTCTCGTCGGTCTTGTGCCAGACGCGGTACTCGGCGGGATCGGAGGAGGCCTGGGGCCCCTGGATCCGCTCCGTCTTCAGCGTGCCCAGGGTCGCGGGGTCGACCCGCAGGTTCGGGGCGTAGCCCTGGGCGGTGATCTGGCCCGTGGCCCGGTCGGCGACCGGCACGTAGACCGTCGCGGCGTCGTTGAGGCGCAGCAGGATGGGGCCGAGGACCAGCGCCGAGGCGAGCGCGCCGATCAGGATGGCGATCTGCTGAAACTTCGGCGTGCCGCCCACCAGGAACCCGGTCTTGAGGTCCTGCGACGTGGTGCCTCCATTCGACGACGCGATGCAGACGATGGCGCCGACCGACAGGGCCGTGACGAAGTAGATCGATCCGGTCCAGCCGAGAGCCAGGAAGATCAGGCAGGTGAGGAGCAGCGTCGCCACCGTCATGCCCGAGATCGGGTTCGACGAGGAGCCGATCTCGCCGGTCAGGCGCGACGACACGGTCACGAACAGGAACCCGAACAGGACGATCAGGATCGCGCCCAGGATGCTGACCGCGCTCAGGATGTTCATGTGCAGCAAGCGGGAGATCACGATCAGGCCGAGCAGCGCCACGATGCCGATCACCACGACTTTGAGGGAGAGGTCCTGGTCGGTGCGCGGCCGGGCGGCGTTGGAGGCGGCCGCAGCGTCCCGGCGCCCGCGGAAGTCCGCGAGGCCGCCCTGGATCCCGTGCCAGATCGTCGGCAGCGAACGGAACAGGCTGATGATGCCGCCCGCCGCCACCGCGCCGGCGCCGATGTACAGGACGTAAGCGCCGCGGATGTCGTTCGGCCCCATCTCGGCGATCGGCACCGTGCCCGGCGGGATGACCGCGGTGCTGAACGAGCCGAAGAACTTGATCGCCGGGATCAGCACCAGGTAGGCGAGCACGCCGCCGGCGCACATGATCGAGGCGATGCGCGGCCCGATGATGTAGCCGACGCCGAGCAGCTCCGGCGAGATCTCGGCCGCGACCGAGCCCGCCGTGAACGGCGGTCCGAAGACTTTCTCCGGCACGTCCTTCCAGGTCTTGAAGGCGGCCATGGCGGTCTTGTAGGCGAGGCCGATGCCGAAGCCGGTGAAGATCGTCTTGGCTCCGGAGTAGGTCGCCTCCACGGCCGCCGGCGCTTTGCCGCCGATGGGAACCGCGGCATGCCGGGCCGCGATCGCCCGCTCCTCCTCCGAGGCCCCGGCCTTGAGCACCTCGGCGCAGGCCGTCCCCTCAGGGTACTTGAGGATGCCGTGCTGCTGGACGATCAGCGCCCGGCGCAACGGGATCATCATCAGGATGCCGAGCAGGCCGCCGAGGATCGCCACCAGCATCACCCGCGTGATTTCCAGGTCGAAGCCGAGGATCATGATCGCGGGCATGGTCACGCCGACGCCGAAGGCGATCGACTCACCCGCCGAGCCGGCCGTCTGCACGATGTTGTTCTCCAGGATCGTGGTCCTGCGGAGGCCGATCTTGGAGAGCAGCCGGAAGATCGTGATCGAGATGACCGCCACCGGGATCGAGGCGCTGACCGTCAGGCCGACCTTCAGCACCAGGTAGAGCGACGACGCGCCGAAGATCATGCCCAGCAGGGTGCCCACGATCAGCGGCAGCGGCGTCAGCTCGGGGAGCACCACGGACGCCGGGATGAACGGCCGGAAGGCCGCGGCCTGCGGCTCCTCGGGAGCCGGCCCGAGGATGTCCGGGTACTCTTGCGGAGAGATCTTTTCGTGGATCGCCATAGAATGGACCTCGCTTCATGCGAAAGAGGGACGCCGTACCCTACCACAGCGGATACAGGGCCGGAGCTGACGCGTAGCAAAATGAGGGCCACGGCCGGCTCCCAGGAGCCCTCAGGGGAAAACCCCGCGGGAACGTCCTCTGGGGAGGTCAGGGGAGCCCTCACCCCCGGCCCCTCTTCCCGGAGGGAGAGGGGTGAAATGCTCTGGAAAGGCTCGGAAGACTGCGGTTTTGAATGCGCTTTCCCCCTCTCCCTCCGGGAGAGGGGGGCAGGGGGTGAGGGCCTACCGGCCCTTCTTGTGCACCCCCTGGAAGAACGGCTTCTTTTCCGCGGGCTTCTTCGCGCCGGGCTTCTTCGCCGCCGGCCGCTCTTCTCCTTCCGGCTTCCTGGGCCGGGGAGCCGGCCGGGCCGGGGCCGGACGCCGTTCCCGTTCCGGCGCGGCGAGCCGGATATCCACTTGGCGCCCGCGGATCGACGCTCCGGACATCCCCTGCAGGACCTGGTCCCGGTACTGCGCCGGGATCTCGACGAAGGTGAAGGTGTCGTAGATGTCGATCGCGCCGATCGCCCGGCCGGGCACGCCCGCCTCGTTGGCGATGGCGCCCACGATGTCGGCCGGTCGCACGCCCGCGCGGCTGCCGGCCGGGATGAAGAACCGGACCATGCCGTCCTCGACCCGCGAGACCTCCTCCGGCTCGGGCTCCACCGCGACCTCCAGGGGCTTGTCCCCGCGGGCCAGGCGCGCCGCGGCGGCGGCGACCTCGGCGATGTCCAGCCCCTCCTCGACCAGCTCCTCGACCAGGCTCAGATAGAGGTCCAGGTCCCCCTCCGCCAGGGTCTTGCGGATGCTCTCCTTGAACATGGCCATGCGGCGGGCCGCGACGTCGGCCTGGGTGGGCATCTTCATCGGCTGGATGCGCTGGCCGGTGAAGCGCTCGATGTCCTGCAGCATCCGGCGTTCGCGCGGCGAGACGAAGATCACGGCCACGCCGGCGCGCCCGGCCCGGCCGGTGCGGCCGATGCGGTGGACATAGGCTTCGACGTCGTTGGGGATGTCGTAGTTGACGACGTGGCTGATGCGCTCCACGTCGAGGCCGCGGGCCGCGACGTCGGTCGCCACCACGAGCTCCACCTGGCCGTTGCGCAGCCTGCGGATCACGGCCTCTCGCTCCCTCTGGTTCATGTCGCCGTGCATGGCCTCGGCCGCGTAGCCCCGGGCCTGGAGCTTCTCGGAGACCTCGGCCGCGCCCGTCTTGGTGCGGGTGAAGACCAGCACGGCGTCGGCCGGCTCGGTCTCGAGGATGCGGGACAGCGCGTCCAGCTTCTGCTGCGGCGAGACGTTCAGGTACCGCTGCTCGGTGGTCGGCACCGTCAGGGTCTTGCGCTCGATGGCGATCGACACCGGATCGCGCAGGTGGCGCGAAGCCACGCGGCGGATCTCCGGCGGCATGGTGGCGGAGAAGAGCGCGGTCTGGCGCCCCTCGGGAGTCTGGGAGAGGATCCACTCCACATCCTCGATGAACCCCATGCGGAGCATCTCGTCGGCCTCGTCGAGCACCATCGAGCGCAGGGCGTCGAGGCGGAGGGTCCCCCGCCGCAGGTGGTCCATGATCCGCCCCGGCGTGCCGACCACGACGTGGACCCCGCGTACCAGCCGCTGCTGCTGACGCTCGATCGGCTGGCCGCCGTAGACCGGCAGCACGCCGATCCTCCCCAGGTGCTTGGAGTAGGAGTGGAACGCCTCCGCGACCTGGATCGCGAGCTCCCGGGTCGGCGCGAGCACCAGCCCCTGGGTCTCGGCCCGGCCGGGGTCGAGCTGTTGCAGCATGGGGAGCGCAAAGGCCGCGGTCTTCCCCGTCCCCGTCTGCGCCTGCCCGATCAGGTCGCGCCCGGACAGCAGCACCGGGATCGTCCTCGCCTGGATCGGCGTCGGCGCCTCGTATCCGAGCTCCGTCAGGACCTTGAGGAGGGGCTCCGCAAGGCCCAGACTCTCGAACGACTCGCTCTCCGTCATCTCTTCCCTTGGCTCGTCCATGCTCCCTCCCCTTTGCAGCAACTATACCCGTGGGACAATGCTCCGAGGGGGTGCGCGATGCTCTACGAGAAGCTGAACGCCGAGATGAAGGAAACCGTCGACGCCTGGGTCGGCCGGCTGAAGGTCCTCGACTGGCAACGGAGAAGCGACCTGCTGGCCGAATCGGCCCTCCCGTTCGGAGAGGACCTGCCGCCCGACAAGGCGAGGACGGCCGCCCGCGGCTTCGTCACCGCCGTGCTGGAGCGCCTGGATGAGGCCGAGGTGACCGATCCGTACCAGGCCCTTCTCTATCAGGTGTCGCTGAACCCCGGGCATCAGGAGATGGCGGAGCGGTATTTCGCGGCGCACCCGGAGGACCTCGCCTGAGCTCCCGCCCCCTGATCCTCGGGCTGCTCCTCTGCCTCCTCACCCTGGCCGTCTATCAGCGGGTGGTGACGTACGACTTCGTGAACTTCGACGACGGCCTGTACGTCACGGGCAACCCCACGGTCAAGAAGGGGATCACCTGGGACGGCTTCCTCTGGGCCTGGCAGTCGAACGTGGCCAGCAACTGGCACCCGCTGACCGTGCTCTCCCACATGCTGGACTGCGAGGTCTTCGGCCTGAACGCCAAGGGCCACCACCTGACGAGCCTCCTCCTCCACCTCGCGAGCGTCTGGCTCCTCTTCGAGGTGCTGCGGAGGATGACCGGCTCTCCCGGGAAGAGCGCCGTGGTCGCGGCCCTGTTCGGCATTCATCCGACCCACGTGGAGTCGGTCGCCTGGATCGCGGAGCGCAAGGACGTGCTGAGCGGCCTCTTCTTCGTGCTCACCCTCGGCGCCTACCTCCGCTATACGCGGGAGCGGACGGCCGGGCGCTATCTGCTCGTGGCCCTGACCTTCGCCTTGGGGCTGCTGTCGAAGCCGATGCTGGTCACCCTGCCGTGCGTCCTCCTGCTGCTCGACGTCTGGCCGCTGCGCCGGTTGCCGGTCCCTCCTTCCGGAGGCATCCCCTGGCGCGGCCTGCGCCCTCTGCTCCTGGAGAAGGTCCCGCTCCTCCTCCTGTCGGTCGCGGCGAGCGCGGTCACGGTCTACACCCAGACGCAGAGCATGGCGAGCACCCAGGCCGTGTCGATCTACCGGCGCGTGGCGAACGCCCTGGTCTCGTACACGGTCTACCTTGGGAAGACGATCTGGCCGGCGAAGCTGGCGGTCTTCTATCCCCTGCCGCCCACGGTCCCTCTCTGGAAGGCCGTCGCCGCCGGCACCCTGCTCCTCGCGATCACCCTCTTCGTGGCGGTCCGGTTCCGCCGGTCGCCCTGGCTGGCGGTCGGCTGGCTCTGGTTCCTGGGGATGATGGTCCCGGTGATCGGCCTCGTCCAGGTGGGCCGCCAGGCGATGGCCGACCGCTACACCTACCTCCCCACGATCGGCCTCTTCCTGATGGCCGCCTGGGGCCTCTCCGAGCTGCTGGAAGAGCGGAGGTGGCGCCGCGCGGCGCTCGCCACGGCGTCGGCGCTCGCGGTGGGCGCCCTGGCGGCGGCCGCGTGGGTCCAGGTCGGCCACTGGCAGAACAGCCTCACCCTGTTCCGCCACACCGCCGCGGTGACCCGGAACAACTACCTGGCGCACCTCAACCTCGCGTCGGCCCTGGCGAAGACGGGAGCCCGCGACGAGGCGATGAAGCACTACCGGGAGGCGCTGAGAATCCAGCCCAGCTTCGTCGAGGGGAACGCCGGGCTGGGGTCCGCGCTCTACCGCTGGGGGCGGCCCAGGGAGGCTCTGCCCTACCTCCGCCGGGCCGTGCGGCTCCGGCCGAACAGCGCCCGGATGCGCCACTCGCTGGCGGTCAACCTGGAGGCGCTCGGCCGGACGGACGAGGCCGTGACCGAGCTGCGCAAGGCCGTGGAGCTCTCCCCGAACATGTCCCGCTCCCATCACGGCCTGGGCGCGATCCTCCACAAGGCGGGCCGCACGGACGAGGCCCTCCAGCACTACCGCAAGGCGCTGGACATCAACCCCGGCCTGACCGAGCTGTACAACCCGACGACCGCCCTGCTCGCCCAGCGCGGCCAGCTCGCCGAGGCCGTCCGTCTCTTCGCGGAGGTTGTGGACCGCGAGCCGGACCTGGCGGCCGCCCACTACCACCTGGCGATCCTCCTCCAACAGACCGGGAGGAGCGAAGAGGCGCGCCGGCACCTCGTGCGGGCGCTGGAGCTGGACCCGGGGTTGGCTCCGCGGCGGTGAGCCCTCACCCCCGGCCCCTCTCCCAGGGGGAGAGGGGAGAACCTTCGCAGCAACTATGTTTCTACGCTTTCTGCTGAATTTCACCCCTCTCCCTCAGGGAGAGGGGATGGGGGTGAGGGCCGCAGCGGCGCCCTCTTGGGATAGCCTCCCGAAATGACCCGCCCCTGGGAGACTCTGGACAGCGTCGCTACCCCCGAGGGCCGGCTCGAGCTGCGGCGGCGGGGAGAGGAGTTTGTGATCACGATCGGGGGACGGGTGCTGATGAACAGCGCGCTTCACCTCACCGAGGCCGCCGTGGCCCAGGCCGCCTGCGCTCGGATCGCCGGCCGGGGCCGTCCCCAGGTGCTGATTGGTGGCCTGGGCATGGGCTACACCCTGCGCGCCGCTCTCGACGCCCTCCCCCGCTCGGCGCACGTCACGGTCGCGGAGATCGACCCGGTCATCGTCCGCTGGTGCCAGGGGCCGCTGGCCGGGCTCACCGGCGGCGCGGTCAAGGATCCGCGAGTCACCATCGCCCTCGCCGACGTCGCCCAGGTGATCGCCGGCGCCGCTCAGGAGAAGGGCCGGCGCTTCGATGCAATCATCCTCGACCTCTACGAAGGCCCTCGCGAGGCGACCCAGGCCCGGGAGGACCCCTTCTACGGACCCCGCGCCCTCGAGGCCACCCGCGAAGCCCTCATCCCCGGCGGCGTCTTCGCCGTCTGGTCCGAGGACCACGACGCCGCCTTCGAGAAGCGCCTCCGCTCCGCCGGCTTCCAGGTCGAGAGACAGCGGCCCGGTAAGGGAGGCCCGAGGCACGTCATCTACGTGGCCCAGACTTAGAGAGAGGGATCAGGCCACCGCGCAAATGCACTGCCTGCAGCAGGAGTTGACCTGCACGCACGAGCCGAGTCCCTTGCCGCAGATCCGGTCGCAGTGGCTGTTGAGGGAGCACTGCTGCCGGCAGCAGGATGACGCGGTAAACTCCCCCGGCGTCGAGACCGCGGAGCTGGCGAATCCGAGAATGAGCAGGGCGAAGCACAGCAGAAAGGCTTTTCTCACAGGGCGGTTCTCCAAACGACGGAAGCGGGATCATCCCCGCCCCTATACTTCAAGGTGCCTGCCGTGTAAGGCTCGGGACAGACCCCCCTCATGGTAGCTTTACCCTCGCCATGAAACTCCGCAGCCACATCCTGACGATCGCCTCTCTGCTCGCGCTCCCGATCCTCTCTCCGGCCTTCGCCCAGGCGCCCGCGCCGGAGCCGATCCCGGCCCCGCCGGACGTGGCCGCGCCGCCGGCCGACGCGCAGACCACGGCCAGCGGCCTGGCTTCCAGGGTGCTCTCTCCCGGCACGGGGACCGACCACCCGAAGCCCGGCGACTCGGTCAAAGTCCACTACACGGGATGGACCACCGACGGCAAGATGTTCGACTCCTCCGTCGCCCGCGGGAAGCCGACCGTCCTGCCGCTCGACAGGGTCATCGCCGGCTGGGGCGAAGGCCTGCAGCTCATGGTGGAAGGGGAGAAGCGGCGCCTCTGGATCCCGGCGAAGCTGGCCTACGAAGGGCGGCCCGACCGGCCCCAGGGGATGCTGGTGTTCGATGTCGAGCTGCTCGACATCCTGCGCGTGCCGCCGCCGCCGCCCGACGTCGCCGCCCCGCCGGCCGACGCCGAGGTCACCAAGTCCGGCTTGGCCTCCAAGCGGCTCTCCCCGGGGACCGGCACCCGCCACCCCCGGGCGGACAGCAACGTCCGGGTCCACTACACGGGCTGGACCACCGACGGCAAGATGTTCGACTCCTCCGTCGCCAAGGGGACCCCGGCCGTGTTCAACCTGCGGAAGGTCATCCCGGGCTGGACCGAGGGGCTCCAGCTCATGGTCGAAGGGGAGACGCGACGCTTCTGGATCCCCAAGAAGCTCGCCTACCGCGGCCAGCAGGGCATGCCGGAAGGAATGCTCGTCTTCGACGTCGAGCTGATCGAAATCACGAAACTGTAAGGGCGCAGCAGGCCGCGCCCTTTCCGTCCTCTCCCGGGGCTGTAGCGGCGCGAAAAGGGGGGCCAGGAGGGCGAGGAGCGTGGTAGCATCGCCCTCTGAAAGCCCCATCCTTATTCCCTTGGAGAGGAGAATCCAGATGTTCAAGAGGCCCCAGCGTTTCCTCTGGCTCGCGCTCCTGGTCCTCCTGACGGCCGGCGCCGTGTTCGCGGCCGAGACCACCGGCTCGATCTCCGGCGTGGTCCGGTCGAGCGACGGCTCGCCCCTGCCCGGCGTCATGGTCCAGGTCAGCGGACCGCTCCTGCCGGCCGGACAGTCCGAGGTCACCGGACCCGACGGCAAGTTCCAGTTCCTGCGCCTCCCCCCCGGCTCCTACCAGGTCCACGCGGAGCTGTCCGGCATGGGGGACATCCGTCGCGAAGCGATCGTCGCGCTCGACAGGGACACCCAGGTCGATCTGACCCTGGACCCGACCATGTCCGAGGAGATCACGGTCAAGGCGGCGGTGCCCATCATCGACGTCAAGTCCAGCGAGGCGCAGGTCAACTTCACCAGCGAGGTGATCGAGGACCTGCCGCTGGCGCGCGACTACAAGGGTCTCTTCGAGCTGGCGCCCGGGGTCTCGCAGAACGCGCCGAACCGGACCGCCCCCAACGCCGGCGGCTCGCGGCTGGACAACACCTTCCTGGTGGACGGCATCAACATCACCAATCCGCACTACGGCGACCTCCTGCCCAACATCACCGAGATCGACATCGACGAGGTGAGCATCAAGCGGGCGGGCATCTCGGCCGAGTTCGGCCGCACCGGCGGCATGGTGGTCAACGCCGTGACCAAGTCGGGGACGAACCAGTTCAACGGCGAGGCCCGCTTCGAGTACCAGCCGGCCGAATGGACGGCGGAGGACAAGAACGCGAGCGTCCAGAACACGATCGACCGCGACGGCCCCGCCGTGTCCCTCGGCGGTCCCCTGATGCGCGACCATCTCTGGTTCTACGGCTCGGGGAGCTTCCCGTCGTCGACCTCCACCGACCGGCGCAACAACCTCGGCGCCATCCCGGACCTCGAGGTGGAAACGGATGAGTACTTCTTGAAGCTGACGGCCAACCCCACATCGAGCCACTACTTCAACGCCGGCCTGCGCTCGCGCGAGACCACGACCCGCAACGCGGGCATCCTCGCCAGCGTCCATCCGAGCGTGGGGAGCGACGACTCGACCGACTACCTGCTGGGCACGGCGGGCTGGACCTGGAACGTGAACGCTGACAGTCTCGTCGAGGTCAAGTACAACCACAACAAGGAAGAGAACTCGACCGATCCGGCGACCAGCCTCGGCTACCGGCCGGCCTTCAACGCCGCGCGCCCCGACCTCGCCGGCGCGTTCACCACCACCGCGGACCGGATCGTCGGCGGCGCCACCGCCGCCGGCCAGACCGTCGGCGGAGCGAGCCTGGCGATCAACAACCAGGACTTCGAGCGCGACGAAATCCGCGGCACCTTCCAGACCTTCAAGAGCTGGTTCGGTCAGAGCCATGACCTCCGCGCCGGCATGACCTACAACGAAGACACCGAGCGGCTCGAGCGCCGCGCCAACGGCTGGGGCGCCATCACCTGGAGCGCCAGCACGCAGCGGTTCACGGCCCGCTACATCTCGGAGCAGGCGCCCCATACCGGCCGCGGCAAGGCCTATGGCATCTTCCTGCAGGACCAGTTCAGCGTCGGCGACCGCACCACCATCACCGCCGGCCTGCTGGTGAACAAGGACGAGTACTACGGTGAAGCGCTGGGCTCGACGCCCGGCACCAAGCGGAAGGCCAAGCTCCTGACCTTCGACTGGGACCAGCAGATCCAGCCGCGCCTCGGCGTCTCGTTCATGCCCAACCTCGACCTGGGCGACAAGATTTACGCCGCCTACGGCCGCTACTACAACACCGAGAACAAATCGCTGGAGCGCGCCGCCTCGCCGACCCGCATCTTCACCACCACCGCCACCTTCGACGCCGCGGGGAACCTCGTCAGCGAAGCGCCCCAGGCCAGCACGCAGACCAAGACGATCGATCCGGGGCTCGATCCGCAGTACACCGACGAAATCCTCGTCGGCTATGCGCGGCCCCTCGGCCCGACCTGGTCGACCGAGGTCTTCGGCATGTACCGCGAGGTCGGCGACATCATGGAGGACATCAGCGCCGACGGCCTGGGCAACGGCCCGTTCCGCGTCGCCCAGCTCGACGACGCCTACCGGGAGTACACGGCGTTCACCCTCATGGTCAACCGTCTGCCGTTCGACGACCGCTTCATGCGGCTGGCGATCAGCGCGAGCTACACCTGGAGCCGGCTGGAGGGCAACTGGGACATCGACTACGCCAACTCGCTCTTCTACAACTCCTCGATCCTCCAGGACGGCCCCGGCGTGCTGATCACCGACAACCGCGACGGGATCCTGCGCGGCGACCGTACGCACGTGGCCAAGATCTTCGCCACCATCAGCCCGATTGAACGGATGCGGGTCGGCTCCTACGTCCGCTACCAGAGCGGCGGCGCCTGGGAGGCCCGCGGCCTGCCCTCGTCGAACGTCTCCTCCTCCTTCCACCGCTATCTCGAACCGGCCGGCTCGCGGCGGATGGAAGACTGGCTGAACGTCGACCTGCTGACCTCCTACGAATTCCCGCTCGGTCCCATCGGGCTGGAGCTCGAGGGCCGCATCCTCAACGTCTTCGACGAGCAGGTGGCCCTGGAAGTCGACGACCGCCTCGGGCTCCCGGCCTTCGGCCAGGGAACCCAGTTCTCCGCCGCCCGCGCCTTCGTGGTGTCGGCGATCGTGCGCTACTAGGGCCCGAGCCCGGGGGCGGATCAATCCGCCCCCGGCTTTCATTCCAGCGCTCCAGATGAAGAAACACGTGCGCAGCCTTCTTTGGCCTGCAATTTGCCTAAAAACGAGGCTTGCGGGAGGATTGCTGTTGATTTGCCGAGAAAGCGTGTATATTCTTCCCAATTCGGCGCCCAAAACGGAATTCTCTCCATTCCGTATATGGAGAGAGGGGCGCAATCGCGACGGTGCTTCCAGGAATCCTAGCAGGCCCGACCCGCAGCCTCTCCTGGAACCCGTCTCCGTACAAGACGATACGAGATAAGCTTCTGCCCCTTTGGGGGAAGGGAAAAGCATGGCCGAAGAGCAGAAAGCCTTCTCGGTACCTGAAATCCTGAACCGGTATCGCGATCTCGGGAGCGACTGGTACCCGAAGGACGACATTTACCTGTCCTGCGATCCGGCTTTCAATCGCTACACCCGGCTTTGGGTCAAGGGGCCTACTCTCGACGCCACCCACGGCGCCATGGAGACCCTGCTGCTCCTCGGCTGCGCCGACTTCGACAGAGAGGGGATTTACGACGTCCTGCGGCAGCATTTCTGCCCGAAGACCGGCACGTTCGCCACCAACGGGATCCCCGTCTCGGGAGGGATCTACGGCCTGCACAACGCGATCGGAGTCCTCAAGAGCCTCCACGGGCTCACGCCGAAACAGGCGCTCGGCCTCGCCCTCTACGAAGAGGCGTTGGGCCGGATCGGCCGCGGCTCTCCGAAGCGCTACATTGAGCGATTCAAGGTGTTCCTGCGGGAGTGCGCGTCTTCGGGACGGTCCAGCGGCGGCCTCGTGGACCATCCGGCGATGAAGCCCCGCAGAGCAACCGTGACGACCCTGCATACGGCGACGAGCACACTCTGGAACCTCTGGGAAGGTGACTTCAAACAGGTACTGGGCGAAATCGTCCCCATCCCCAAGGTCGAGCGGTTCATCCGCAACTGCCTGCACGAGAAAGAGATCGACGGGCACAAGGTGGCCGCCTTCTCGATCAACCCGCAGGTCAAGGAGCTTTGCACGAACACGACCTTCTTCGCGCTCGAGACCTTCTGGCACCTTGAAAGGGAGAAGCTCTTCGAGCGGGAGGACCTCCTCACCCTCGAGCAGAGGGAGAAAATCCTCACATTCCTGACCCGCATCGCCTGGGTGCCCGAAGCCGGAGGGTTCCGGTCGACGGAGCGCGAGATCCCCTCGCTCAACGCCACGTTCTTCGGGTTGAGAGCCTTGCGGCGCCTCTCGAAACCAGCCTTCGAGGACTTCGTCAAGGCTAACCTCCCGGCAATCCACGGGTTCGTGACGAGTTGCTCCATCGACGGCGGCTACGCGTTTACCAACCTCCACGACCGGTACCTGCCGACCCCGCTGGGCACCCGCTACGCCTTGCAGATCCGGGAGCTACTGCACCAGAGGGGCTTCGACGTCCCATCCCCCGGCCAGTCTCCCGACGACGTCCGGCTCGTCGACTTCATTCAGCACGAGCTGCGCGACCCGAAGACCGGGGCCTACCAGGGCTACCCGGCGGACCGCATCCGCGGCGCCAAGCGCTTCGACGCCAATGACCTCTACGACTGGGACCCGGCAGAGTACGAGGAGCGTACCGCCAAGGCACAACAGCTCTTTGCCTTGCTCGCCGACGGGCTCCAGAAGGTCTGGTCCCTCAAGGCCGATGAGATCGCCTACGGCGAGCCCGAGGAGGTCCGGCTGCGCGACGGCAGCGTCATCCTCCGCCGGCCGCAGGTGTCCAAGACCCCACCATCGCGTCCCTTGCACAGATTGCGCAAGAACCGGGACGGCAGCTTCTCGATCGTCGCGCTGCCGTCATCCTCTTCCAAAACTTCGGCGTCAGCGCCCCGAACCTGACCGCAAGACCGGTTCCAAACGCGAGGGCCGATGCCGCGACGCACTGTTTCTCTGCGCCTGATCGAGACCTACGTCAAGAACTATCTCCGCCTGTTGTCCGGAGAGCTGAAGTTCGCCCGGCACCAACTGGACAAGGTCTTCCGCTCGGGACAGCTTCGGCTCGGGGCGGAGAGCCTGATGGAGGAAGGCTCTTTCTGCTCTCCGGAGCTGGCGGTCGACTTCTATATGCTGACCCTTCCCGAGCTCCCGAGGATCTCGCGCACCCCCTTCCCCTTCGTCTTCTTCATCCCTCGGGACATGAACTCGTTTGCGGCCAACCCCGAGCAGCCGCGGCGCGAATGCTTTCTCGGCTGCCGCTTCGACGGCCACGAACGCCGTCTCAAAGAGCTGCTGGATTCCCTTCTGGGGTATTACGGATACCGAGCCACCCTGCTGGATGCCTCCTATGGAGAGCCACAGCTCCTCGAAAAGGCTTTCAGGAAAATCAGATCCCGCGACATCGACTTCGCTCTCTTCGACAACCGGGCCGCCGAAGGCAAACCGAACGTCTATATCGAGCTGGGGATGGCATTCGCGATCAAAAAGCCGTTCATCTTGTTACAGCACGGCCGTTCCGTGCTGCCGGCCGACCTGATCGGCCTCAGCACGCTACGCTACTCCAGCTACGAGGAGCTAGCCCAGAAGTTGGCTCTGCAGCTCCCGCCATTCCTGAGATCGAGCGCCAGGCGCGTCCCCCCTCTCTAGGATAGGATCTCCCGCGAGGAGAGATCTGGATGAAAACCCTGAGAAGCTATGTCTGTGGACGCTGGCACGAAGCGACTTCCGGCTTCGCGCCGCTGGTGAACCCGTCGACCGAAGAGGCCGTGGCCCAGGCCTCCAGCGAGGGCGTGGACTTCGGCGCCGCGCTCGACTACGCGCGGGAGCGCGGCGGGCCGGCCCTGCGCGCCATGACCTTCGGCGAGCGGGGCCTCCTCCTCAAGGAGATGTCGAAAGTCCTGCGCGATCACCGCGACGAGCTGCTCGACCTCTCCCGGCAGAACAACGGCACCACCAAGCCCGACGGCTCCTTCGACGTCGACGGCGCCTCCGGCACCCTGGCCTACTACTTCGCCCTGTCGCGCAACCTCGGCGACCGCAAATTCCTCATCGAGGGAGACAGCGTCCAGATCTCCAAGGGCGACGGCTTCTGGGGACAGCACATCCTGGTGCCGCGCCATGGCGTGGCGGTCCACATCAACGCCTTCAACTTCCCGGCCTGGGGCTTCGCCGAAAAGGCCGCCTGCGCCCTGCTCGCCGGCATGCCGGTGATCACCAAGCCGGCCACCGCGACCGCCCTGACCACCGAGCGCTGCATCGAGCTGCTGATCGAAGCCGGCATCCTCCCCGACGGTGCGCTCCAGCTCATCGTCGGATCCACCGGCGACCTCCTCGACCGCCTCGGCCCTCAGGACGTCCTCGCCTTCACCGGCTCAGCGGACACCGCCCGCATGCTGCGCAGCCGGCCGAACCTCCTCGCCGCGAACACCCGTGTCAACGTCGAAGCCGACAGCCTGAACGCCGCCGTGCTCGGCCCGGACGTCGCCGACGGCTCGCCGGCCCACCAGCTCTTCCTGCGCGACGTCGTGCGCGAGATCACCCAGAAAGCCGGCCAGAAGTGCACGGCCGTGCGCCGCGTCCTGATCCCCCGCGACCGCATCGACGCCGTCCAGGACGCCCTGATCGCGAAGCTCCAGGAGATCGTCACCGGCAACCCCGAGGACTCCCAGGTCCGCATGGGTCCCCTCGCCACCGCGCAGCAGCTCAAAGACGCGGTCGAGGGGATCGCCGAGCTCGGCCAGAACGCGCGGATCGTCCACGGCATCGGCCGGCGGACCGACGGCGCCGGCAGCCCCGAGGGCAAAGGCTACTTCCTCGCGCCGACCCTGCTGCGCAGCGACGACGCCCGCAACGCCGGCCCGGTCCACGAACGCGAAGTCTTCGCCCCGGTGGCCACCCTGCTCCCGTACGACGCGAGCGCCGGAGAAGCGGCGGAGATCGTCGCTCTCGGAGGCGGCACCCTGGTCACCTCCGTCTACAGCGACGACGCCGTCTGGCTGGGCGACTTCCTCGCCGCCGGCGGCAACGCGACCGGCCGCGTCTACGTCGGCTCGGAATCCTCCGCCGCGGAAGCCCCCGGCTCCGGAGCCGCCCTGCCGCAGACCCTCCACGGCGGACCCGGCCGCGCCGGCGGCGGCGAAGAGCTGGCCGGCCTGCACGGCGTCAAGCTCTACCTCCAGAGAGTCGGCGTCCAGGGGGGCAGGGCCCTGGTCGGCAGCCTCGTGGGGACCGAGTCGTGAGCTGAGACCTCACCCCCCTACCCCCCTCTCCCATCGCCCTCCCCCCAACCGGGAGAGGGGGAAAAGAGGCCGGAGCCTGGAGCTCAGGGTGCATGGGGGCGCCCCTCTCCCGGTGACGGGAGAGGGGACGGGGGTGAGGGCCCGCAACGGCGACTGTACGAGACTTCTGAGACACCCGCTTAGGGATGGCCGGCGGTAAGATCCGCTCATGCAAGCCATCCGAGTCCATGCCACCGGCGGTCCCGAGATCCTCCGGTTCGAGGAGACTCCCGATCCAGTCCCCGGCGAAGGCCAGGCGCTGGTGCGGATCGAAGCGATCGGGGTCAACTTCATCGACACCTACCACCGGACGGGGCTGTACAAGGTCCCCTCCCTGCCGTTCACCCTCGGCCAGGAGGCGGCCGGCACCGTCGAGGCCGTGGGACCCGGCGTGTCCGGGCTCGCTCCGGGCGACCGCGTGGCCTATACCGGCGTCATGGGCGCCTACGCCGAAAAGGCGGCGGTCCCGGCGGACCGCCTGGTGAAGCTGCCGGAAGGATTGAGCGCCCGCGACGGCGCGGCGGCCATGCTCCAGGGCATGACGGCCCACTACCTCGCGCTCTCCACCTATCCGTTGAAGGCGGGAGACACCTGCCTGATCCACGCGGGCGCGGGCGGCGTGGGGCTCCTCCTCTGCCAGATCGCCAAGCTGCGAGGCGCCCGCGTCCTCGCCACCACCTCGACGGAGGACAAGGCCCGCCTCGCCCGCGAAGCGGGAGCGGACGAGGTGATCCGCTACACCGAACAGGACTTCGCCGCCGAAGTCCGCCGCCTGACCGGCGGCCGCGGCGTCCAAGTGGTCTATGACGGAGTCGGCCGGGCGACGTTCGACAAGAGCCTGGACTCCCTGGCCCGGCGCGGCATGATGGTCCTCTTCGGCCAATCGAGCGGCCCGGTCCCGCCCTTCGACCCGGCCGTCCTGAACGCCAAAGGCTCGCTGTACCTCACCAGGCCCTCCCTCTTCCACTACATCGCGACGCGGGAAGAATTGGAGGCGCGGGCGGCGGACATCCTCGGCTGGATCCGCGACGGCAAGCTGAAGCTGCGCATCGGCCAGGAGTTTCCGCTGCGGGAAGCCGCCGAGGCCCACCGGGCCCTCGAAGGCCGGCAGACCACGGGCAAGGTGCTGCTTTTGCCCTGAAGGGTTGTCTACTGCAGGATCGAGAAGCCCCCGAACTTCTCCGCCGCTTTTGCCCGCACGGCCTCGTTCATCTCCTCGACCGTCACCGGCCGGTCCTTCGCCCGGTGCCGCAAGAGGCCGACGAGGTTCCCGAGGGGATCGCGAGTCTCGGGCCGCAGAATCAACCGGTCCTGCTCGTCGAACTGGAACACGATCCGGTCGCCTTCCTGCACCCCCAAACGATCCCGGACCTCCTTGGGAATCGTGATCTGCCCTTTGGATGTCAACGTGCTGGCCGCCATGCCGCCTCCTTACTAAGGGGGTGAGTGTATACCGCCTGGAGTAAGGAGAAGCTCGCCCTGTCGCTGCTGGCGGGTGAAGGTCGAGCAGGAAACCCCGGGCGCGCTACAATTCCTCCGCAGAGCTGCTCAAACTTTGGAGAAAAGAGACGATGCGAAGCCTCTCCGTTGCGCTCCTGGTCCTGTCGATGGCCGCTATCACTAGCCTTGGCCTCGCCCAAGAGCCCTCCGAGACTCAACCGTCCCAGCCCGTCCAGGCTGCCGAGGAGAAGCCGGCCAAGACCCCGGAGATGCGCGACGGCGAGCGCATCGCGCTGTGCAGGGCCAAGGCCAACCAGCCGCTCGAGCCCTCGGACGTCGAGCCCATACGGATCGGACCAACGAACAAGCTCGAGTCGATCCACACTCCGTGGCCGCGGTTCCCACGCAACACCCAGAGAGGCAGCGCCATCGTCGAGGCGATCATCGACGAGGACGGGTGCGTGCGAGAGGCCAAGATCCTCAGGGGCGACCAGAAGAAGCTGGACGCCGCCGCCCTGGAAGCCGTGAAGCAGTGGGTGTACAAGCCGGCGCAGGTGGACGGCAAGCCGGTGCGGGTCCGGCATTTCGTAAGCATCAACTACAGTGGAAGCCGCCGCTGAGCAGGCGCCCATGGACAAGGACCGCATCCTCCGCGACCACCTCCTGGAGCTGCTCCGCTCCCGCAGCGCCCACCTCGACTTCGACAAAGCCATCGGGGGCCTCCCCCCGGAGCTGCGAGGCAAGAAAGCGCCGGGCCTGCCGCACACCGTCTGGCAGCTCCTGGAGCACCTCCGCATCGCCCAGTGGGACATCCTCGAATTCAGCCGCAACCCCGACCACGTCTCCCCCAAGTGGCCCGAAGGCTACTGGCCGGACAGCGAGGCTCCGCCGGATGAAGAGGCCTGGGATCGCAGCGCCGAAGCCTTCCGGCGGGATCTCAAGGCGATGCAGGATCTGGTGGACGACCCGGAGACCGACCTGTACGCGAAGATCCCTTGGGGGGATGGGCAGACGATCCTACGGGAAGCGATGCTGGTGGCGGATCATAATGCCTACCATCTGGGACAGATTGTGACGGTGCGGCAGGGGCTAGGGGCGTGGAGATGAGGATGTTTCTGAGAGAGTGGCTAAACCTGGTTTCATTTGCTCGATGCTAGTGCTGGCTTATCTAAACCAAAGTTATTCCGTCCGCCAGACGAATCCACCCGAGGAAGTACCAACCGATCCCTTGGATGCGTTACTGCCTTCTGGACGAAGGCCGGATGGTTGACTCCGAGCTGGCGTCGCTGCGGAATCTGGCGGCGGCGCTGTTCCGGCTGGACAAGAGCTCTGGGCCGGAGGAGTACACTCAAGTCCTGGCCGCTCTGATCGAGTGGCTGCAGGAGCCGGAGCTGGAGGAGTTGGCGCGGTCGTTCCTCAGTTGGGCGCAGACAGACAGTCTGCGCGAACGGCTGGGCGGGATCTCGATCCCCGAGGTCGCAAGCCTTAAGGAGCTCAAGTCGATGCTTGAACAACGCGTTGTGCCTTGGCCCCAGCAGTGGAAGCAGAAGGGCTTTGAGGAGAGCCTGGAGAAGGCTCGTGGCGTCCTCCTCCGAGAGCTCGAAAGGCGTTTCGCTCCTTTGCCCGACGAGGCGCGGCATAAGGTAGAGACGATCGACTCGATCGAGGAGCTGACCGAGCTGAGTATCCGCGTCGGCGCCGCCTCTTCTCTCACCACCCTCGGCCTGAGCTGAGCCGGGCTTGCCGCCCGGCCATGAAGGAAAAAAGCCGGGGGGCGCGCCCGCCCGCCCCCCGGATGGACTTCATCAGTACTTCGTTTGTCAAAGAACCAGACTTCGCGAACCGCCTGCTCGATCAACCTGCTGCTCGGGCTAGGTGGTCCGCTTTTCTTCCACGGGCTCGGCCGGCTTCACCTTGCGCGAGCGCTGACGCAGCGGCGCCATGTTGAACTCCACCAGCTTCTCGCTGCGCGGCCCGATGTCGCTGCGCACGGCCGTCCGCAGGTGCAGCATCAGATCCTTGATGCGGCGTACCGCCGCCTTCAGATCCTGCGTCGCCTTCTGCTTGTCGGCCCTGAGCGTCTGCTGCCGGACCCTCAGCTCCTTGATCTCCGCCACGGCCTGCACGAGCGGATCGCGGTACTTCTCGGCGCTCGGGAGCTGATCCGCATTGGCCGCGATGGCGGCGAGGAGCTGATCGGCGTCCAGGAGCGTGTCGGCAAAGGACGAGTTGTTGGGCATGGCTCTCTCCTTTCTCCGGGGATGTCCGACTACTGAGCGCGGTGGTCCCGGTCACCGCGCCACGGGTTGATGGAAGGCCAGAGGGAAGCCTCCGGCCGGCGATGGACGACGTGCTGCTTGCTCATCTCGAACCTCCGTTGCTGCGTTGTCTCGACGCCTTCATGGCGCCGAGTTGTCGTGAGCCGCCCTACGGACGGCTCCTCGAACCCTCGAGTCGTACGCTCTTCCCCTCGCCACGTCCGTTAGGCCCGTGGCGAGGGGCCATTGCGCCCTCGCGGCGGCCGTCACTGCCGTGCCGAGGGGCTTTACGGGCCTGGCGAGGGCTGTCAGCGATGGGGCCAGGGCCGACTCCGCCGAGGGCAGAACGGACCTGAACGAGCACCCGCTGCCTACGCCTTCTAGACCGCCTATAATGCACATGGTCAAAGCAGATATCAATAGTACTTCGAGTTTTTTCCATACTATGTTAGATTCCCGGAGTGAAGAAGGCCGGCTTTCCGCGCCTTCAGGTTCTTTGACAACTGAATTCCCGGGCAGGAGGGGAAGGGCGGCCTCTCCTGCTCGGCCTTTCTTTACTCACGGCGCAGCCAGCTCCTCGCCCCTTCCGGCAGGCCTCCCCTCGGCGGCTCGCCAAAAGCAGTCGCGAGCACTCTTCAAAATAGAGACCTCTTGAAGAAGAGACCTCTGACGAAGCCGCGGGGCCCGTCCGGAGGATGGGCTCCGCCCCATCGATCCGGGATCGACGATCCCAATCCGAAAGGGAGGCTTTATGACCATACCGAGGAGGTTGTTCGCGACCGCCGTTTTCACGGGGCTTGCCGTCCTGCTCGCCGCGTTGCCGGTGGCGGCGCAGACCGGACATCCCGCGCCGCTCTGCCTCTACGCCTTCAGCAAAGACCTGTGCTCGGCCGGGCTCTTCGACGGCGTCTGGGGCCTGCCCGTCTGTGCGACCGGAGGAGGCACGGGCTGCAACAATCTGGTGGGCAACGACGCCACCTTCCGCGGCCCGCTGACGAACAGCTCGGGGCTCTGCGGAGATCCGCTGGTGCCCTGCGACGAGGCCCCCGATTTCATTGGCCAGTTGGTCGCCATGGTCGACGTCCGCACCCAGCGCCACACGCCCTGCAAGGCGCGCGGCTCCTGGGAGGGCCCCTTCCGGCTCCTCGACTCGACGGGTGCGGTCTTCGCGGGCGGCGATCTCGTCGCCACCCTGGGGATGGGGACCCACCGGCAGGCCTGCCACAGCACGACGTGCAGCAAGGACTGCGAGACCTGCCACGATGCGCGGATCATCAGCCACACCGCCGACTGGCAGATCGGCTCCGAAGGGACTCTCAAGGGGAGCGTCATCGCCGGCCGTTACGCCGGCTGCACGTTCACCGCCTCGTTCCAGGGGGATTTCACAGCCAACGGCGACACCCGCGGCCCGCTGGCCCCCGCCGACGTCTGGAAATACTGCGGCACGATCGAGGGCGTCCTCGAGTGCCCCTGCCCGCCCTGAGAGCCTGAGGGCCACCCGCGGGTCGCGCGGGTGGCCTGTCTTCGGCCGGTCCGGCGGAGAGCCGGATCAGTAGCACGCGTAATACATCCTGTCCCAGGGGTAGTAGCAGGAGAGGCCGCTCCGAGCCCAGCACGCGCTATAGGAGTACCAGACCTGGAGCACCTGCTCCTCAACATGCCCGTCGCAGTACTCCGTCCGGCGGACCTTGGTGTGCTTGTACTGGGTCTCGGTGTACCTGTACCACTCGCCCATGAAGAAGTCGCTCTCCCACCAGTGCTCGTAGCAGTCGGAGGGACCCCAGTAGCGGGCGACCACCTCGGTGTAGGTCGGCTCGGTCACTCTCTTCGGATCGATGCAGACGATCGGGCACCGCTGGAGGCAGGCCTGCCGCTCGCTCTCCCAGCGGCTGCAGTCTCCATAGTCGCAGCCGTAAGTATTGACGTTCCAGGCATACTCTTCGTCACATTGCTGGACGCAGGCGGGATCCGGGCCGGTTCCAGCGGCCGTGACGCTGCGGATGCCCCTCGGCGTGGCGGATTGAGGGGTGGTGTCACCGGCCGTGAGGTCGAGGACCTGGGACGCGGCATGGCGCGGAGCGAATTTCTTCCCCTTGATCTCGCGGTTGTAGCGCACGAAATCCGCGAACGAGAAGTCGCCGATGGCCTTGCCGCCCAGGAGCACCTGGACCTGCAATTGGTTGGCGCGGTCGCCGGAGAGATCGTAGAGACGGTCGCGCAAGTCGGGCCGGGTGGCGAGGAGCTCGAAAGCGGACCCGGGGGCGGAGCTGGGCTCGAGAGGGAGGGTCTCCTGGATGTGGAGCTGCCCGTTGAGAAGGACCCGGAACTCGAGCTCCTGGCCCTCCTGAACGAGCTGATCGGCCGGGAGAGCGAAGAAGAGCGGCCGGCTTGCCACCGCCTCCGCGAGCGTGGGGTCCTGGGCCGCGGCGGAGGCCAGCGCGGCGGGAACGTCGGTACGGCGAGAGAGTTGGGGCTGCGCCGAGAGGGGAGCGGCACAGAGCAGGATACCGATGAGACAGTGTGCAGTTCGTTTCATCGCAGCGTTCTCCTTTCTTTGACGTCCCGGTTGCCGTTCATCGGGCAACCTTTCCTGAGTAGAGGTGCTCAAATAAAGAAGAAGCGAGCCAGCTCTGATTCGCATGGCTCGGCGGACCTGCTGGCCTGCCGTCCGACCCCATTGCGCGCCTCGGATCGGGGTAGGATCGCGGCATGGCCGAGCCGGTCAACGTCTTCGATTTCGAGGCGATCGCCCGCGAGACGCTTTCCCGGGAGGCCTACGACTACTACGCGAGCGGCGCCCAGGACGAGGTCACGCTGCGTGAGAACCGCGCCGCCTATGACCGCCTCTCCCTGGCCTACCGGGTCCTGGTGGACGTCTCCCGCCGCGACCTGACGACGTCGGTGCTCGGCCAGCCGGTCGCGATGCCCGTGCTGGTCGCGCCCACCGCGTTCCACCGCCTCGCCACTCCCGAGGGCGAGCTGGCCACCACCCGCGCCGCCGGAGCGGCGGGGACGGTGATGATCCTCTCCACCCTCTCGACGACCTCCATCGAGGCGGTGGTGTCCGCCGCCTCCGGGCCGGTGTGGTTCCAGCTCTACGTCTACCGCGACCGCAAGGCCACGGAAGGGCTGGTGCGGCGGGCCGAGGCCGCGGGCTGCCGGGCGCTCGTGCTCACCGTGGACGCTCCTCTCCTCGGGCGGCGGGAGCGGGACGTCCGCAACCGCTTCCGCCTGCCGCCGGGCCTCGCGGTGGCCAACCTGCTGCCCGAGGGGTATGGCGAGATGCCGCCGGCCCTCGCCGATTCGGGCCTCGCCGCCTATGTCGCCTCGTTCCTGGACCCGGCGCTGACGTGGCGGGACGTGGCCTGGCTGCGCTCGATCACCGAGCTGCCGGTCGTGGTCAAGGGGATCGTCCGGCCCGACGACGCCCTGCGCGCGGCCGAGGCGGGCGCCGCGGGCGTGGTGGTGTCGAACCACGGCGGGCGCCAGCTCGACACCGCGCCGGCCACCATCGACGTCCTGCCGGAGATCGCCGACGCCCTGGCCGCCCACGGTTATCCGATCGAGGTGCTGGTGGACGGCGGAGTGCGGCGGGGCACGGACATCTTGAAAGCCCTCGCCCTGGGCGCGCGGGCGGTCCTCGTCGGCCGGCCGGTCCTCTGGGGGCTCGCCGCGGCCGGGGAGGCCGGCGCGGCGAGCGTCCTGCGCCTCCTGCGCGACGAGCTCGACCTGGCCATGGCCCTGGCCGGCGCCCCCACGATCGCGGACGTCACCCGCGACCTGGTGCGATCTCCCTGAAGCGAGCGTTCATTGTTCCGGGCGCGCTACAATTCCGTAGCGAGCGAAGGAGCCTTCCCATGATCGACCTGATCTGCGCCAAGACCTGAGGCACCTGCCGCAAGGCGGTCGCCTTGCTCGACGAGAAGGGAATCGAGTACCGCTACCGGGAGTACACCCAGGACCCGCTGTCCGAGAAGGAGATCCGCGACGTCCTGCGGAAGCTCGGGCTCCCCGCGAAAGACGTACTCCGGATGAAGGAGGCCCGCGAGGCGGGCTTCACCGGCGAGGAGTCGGAGGCCGAGCTGATCGCGGCGATGGCCCGGCAGCCGACGCTGCTCCAGCGGCCGATCGGGATCGCGGGCGGGAGGGCGGTGGTAGGGCGGCCTCCGGAGAGGCTGCTGGAGCTGGTCTAGGCCGCTCCCACCACCACCACAAACTCCCCCTTCAACCCCGCCCGTCCCTTCAGCGCCTCCAGCACCTCGGAGAGCTTGCCCCGCAGCACCTCTTCGTGCATCTTCGTCAGCTCCCGGGCCACGGCGACGGGGCGGTCTCCGAGCTCGGCCAGGGCGTCCGCCAGGCTGGCGAGGAGGCGGTGGGGGGATTCGAAGAGGATGAGGGTGTGGCCGAGATCCGCCCAGCCTTTATAGAAGTTGCGCCTCTTTCCGGACTTCGGCGGCGGGAAGCCGGCGAAGGTGAAGGGGTAGGGCGGGAGGCCCGAGGCGACCAGGGCGACGAGGAGGGCCGAGGGGCCGGGGATCGGCTCGATCCGGATGCCCCGCGCGGCGGCCTCGCGCACCAGGAGGAAGCCGGGGTCGGAGAGGAGCGGCGTGCCGGCGTCGCTGGCCACGGCGATCACCCGGCCCTCTTCCAGGTCGGCGAGGAGACGCGGGAGGCGCTGCCTCTCGTTGTGCTCGTGGAGCGAGACGAGCGGTTTCTTGACGCCGAGGTGCGCGAGGAGGCGGCCGGTGTGGCGGGTGTCCTCGCAGGCGACGAGGTCGGCGGACTCGAAGGCGGCGCGGGCGCGCGGCGAAAGGTCGTCGAGGTTGCCGATCGGAGTCGCGACGACCAGGAGCTTGCCGGCCATCAGTCGCGCGGGATCTCCTGGTCCAGGTTGACTGCGCTCCCGGAGAGGCGCGCGATCAGCATCAGGCGGCGCTTGAAGCGGAAGCGCTGCTCGTAGTAGACGATCCGCTCCACGACCCGCTCGTCGTAGCCGCGCTCGACCACCTCGGCCGGGCGCAGCCCCAGGTCGAAGAGGAGGTAGAGGACCTCGTCGGCCATCTCATAGGAGAAGCCGAGGTCCCCCTCGTC
This sequence comes from Thermoanaerobaculia bacterium, assembly GCA_036380715.1. Classification (GTDB taxonomy): domain Bacteria; phylum Acidobacteriota; class Thermoanaerobaculia; order Multivoradales; family UBA5704; genus UBA5704. Next base: position 39,232 of record DASVEF010000314.1, read on the forward strand.
CGTCTGCCCGGGCCAGAGGTCCGCGGAGGGTTTTTTCGCCACGACCTGCTCGGGCAGGCCCAGGTGGCGGCTGAGCTGCCAGATCTGGTGCTTGTAGAGGTCTCCGAGCGGATTGATCGAGCTGGCGTTGTCGCCGAAGACGGTCGAGTAGCCGAGCAGGATCTCGGTTTTGTTGGAGGTGCCGAGGACCAGCGCGTTCAGCTTCTTGGCCTGGTCGAAGAGGATGGTCATCCGCTCGCGCGCCATCTTGTTCCCCCGCCGGCCGGCGTCGGCGTCGGTTTCCATCCCGAAATAGGCGTCGATCATCGGCGAGATGTCGATCACCCGGTGCGGCACGCCGAGGTGCTCGGCCACGAGCCGGGCGTCCGCCTCGGAGGAAGGATTCGAGGTGCGGTAGGGGAGGAGGAAGCCGTGCACCCGCTCCGGGCTGAGGGCGCGGGCGGCCAGGGCCGCGGAGAGGGAGGAGTCGATGCCGCCGGACAGGCCGACGACCACGCCCGCGGTACCGGAGGTCTCCACCGCGTCGCGGATGAAGCTCGTCAGCACCTTTTCCGCGAGCGGCGCGTTGAGGGCCAGGCGGTCGATGGTCCTCTCCCTGGATGGATTCATCAGAGGGTACCTCGAAAAGGCGTGCCGCGCCGTTGGACCCTCACCCCCTGGCCCCCTCTCCCACACGCACTCCCGCCGCCCGGGAGAGGGGGAAAAGGCTCTCCGAGGTCCTTCGGGATGGAGCAAATCTTCCTCCCCCCTCTCCCGGGTGGGTGTGAGTGCGGGTGGGAGAGGGGGGCCGGGGGGTGAGGGTCCAACGCCGGAAGGCCCCTATTTCAGAGCCGGAGGAAAACGCAGAAGAGAGAAGGGATAGAGAGATTGCCATCAATCCGGCCCCTCGATGTCGTTGCGCTCGTCCTCCAGCAGCGGCAGGCGCCAGCGCAGGCGGTCGGAGTCGCGCAGGTCGATCTCGGCGATCACCAGATCCTCGTCCAGGAAGTTGGCGCGCGCCGCCACGTCCCCTCCGGGTCGCACGATGTGGCTGCCACCGGTGTAGAAGGAGCCCTCTTCCCAGCCCACCCGGTTGCAGTAGGCGATCCAGCAGGTGGCGAGCATGCTGGTCGTGCGGGTGAGCATCTCCCAGCTCTCGTGGCTGATGGGATCGGTGCCCGCGCCGATGCGGCCGGGTCCCGCGGAGGGGACGATCAGCAGCTTGGCCCCGGCCACGGCCAGGCGGCGCGCCAGCTCGGGGTGCCAGAGGTCCTCGCAGATCAGCACGCCTGTCTTGCCCCAGGGGAGCGCGGCGATCTCCAGGCGCTTGCCGGCGCGGAAGAAGCGCTCTTCCTGGAAGATGCCATAGGTCGGAAGGTAGAGCTTGCGGTGGATGTGCGCGGCGGACCCGCCCGCGAGCACGGCCGCGCTGTTGTGGAGCACTCCGCGGTCGCTCTCTTCGACGAAGCCGGCGACCACGGACATCGGCCGCGCCGCCTCGGCCAGCCGCTCCAGCAGCGGCGAGGTGGGCGGCATGGCCACGCGCGTGGTCAGATGGAGGAGGCGGTAGCCGGTGAGCGACAGCTCGGGGAAGACCAGGAGGTCGACGCCGGCCGCGCGCGCCCGCTCGATCCAGGCCAGGTGGCGCTCGAGGTTCGCCTCGACATCGCCCAGCCGGCAGTCGATCTGCGCGAGACCGATGGTGAGCCGAGTGCTCGCGTCTGCCCCCCCTTCTGACCTCACGAGGGTCGATGCTAGCATGGCGCCTGATGGAACGCCCGAGACGTGTCCTGCTGTCCCTGGTCCTGCTGTCCTTCGCCTGCCTGGGCCCGGCCGCCGCGCAGGCGCCGAAGCCCGCCGCTCCCGCGAAGCCCGCGGCCCCAAGCCAGTCAACCCAGCCCGGAACGCCGAAGCTGGAGGACCGCGTGCTCGCCGTAGTCGACGAGGACCCGATCCTCGCCTCCGACCTGAACCGCGTGATCGCTCTCGGCCTCAAGCAGCCGCGCGAGGGGGAGAACGAGACGGTGTTCCGCCGCCGCGTGCTGAACGAGCTGATCGAGGAGCGCCTGCGTTTCCACCAGATCGACCGCTTCGGCTTCGAGGCGGTGCCCGTCGACGAGATCGACGCCCAGGTCGCCCAGATCCGCGGTCGCTTCCCGGACGAGACAGCGTTCCAGGCGACGCTGAAAGAGCAGGGGCTCACCCTCAAGCAGCTCCGCCAGCTCGTCGCCCGCCAGCTCATGGTCCTCACCTACGTGGACGAGCAGCTCGGCCCGCGCGTCTTCGTCAGCCTCGACGACATCAACAGCTACTACCAGGGCGTGTTGACTCCCGAGATGCAGAAGCGCGGCCAGCCGGTGCCGCCGATCGAGGACGTGCGCGACGACATCCGGACCGTGCTCAAGGAGCGCAGGCTCAACGAGGCGATCGCGGACTGGACCGAGGAGCTGCGCCGCGAGGCGGACATCCGCATCTATTTCGACGCGCCGGCCGAGCAGTTGCCGCCGGTGGTGAAGCGGATCACCTCGCCTCCCTGATCCCCCCGGCCTTCAGAGGGCGTCTCAGAAGCGAGCCCTCACCCCCGGCCCCTCTCCCAGAGGGAGAGGGGTGAAAGCTCTGGAAAAGCTCAGAACACTGCAGCTTTCCATGCACTTCCCCCTCTCCCTCCGGGAGAGGGGGGTCAGGGGGGTGAGGGCTCAGCGGAGCGCCTCTCCACTTTCGAGACACTCCCTCAACCGCCGCTCCAGCGTCTCCACCTCCGGCATGCCGACCACCGCCGCCTCCGGCGGCAACCCGATGATCTCCGTCTCCACCACTTGGGCGCCCAGCGCCGCGGCCTCCTGACGGACGTGGTCGAGGGCGGTCCGGATCGGCGTGCGCCGGTAGTCCACCAGGTTCATGCTGACCTGGGCGAGGCCGCGGCTGGCGAGGTGGACTCCCATGGCGCGCACGGCCGGCAGCCCGCCCGCGGACTCTCTCACCTTGCGCGCCACGGCGCGGGCGATCCCAACGTCCCCGGTGTCGAGCACCGCGTTGAAGGCGATCAGGAAGAAGCGCGCGCCGATCACCGTGACTCCGGCCGTGGGGTGGACGCGCGCCGGCCCGAAGTCGGGCGCCCAGGCGGGATCTTCGATCTTGGCGGCGAACCCTTCGAAGCCGCCGCGGCGGATTTCGGCCAGCAGGCGGCGCTCCGGCCGCCGCGCCGCACGCTCGTAGAGGTAGACGGGGAGCGCGAAGCGGCCGGCCACTTCGCGGGCCAGCCTTTCGGCGGCGGCGGCCGCGGCCTCCATGGGCGTGTCTCCGAGCGGGACGAAGGGGGCGACGTCCACGGCGCCGACCCGCGGGTGCACCCCCTGGTGCCGGGTCAGGTCGATCTCGGCGAGCGCCGCCTCGTAGAGCGCGAGCAGCGAGCGGTGCAGCCCCTCGGCGTCGCCGGCCAGGGTCAGCACGGTGCGGTTGTGGTCGGGGTCGGATGAGACGTCGAGGAGCCGGGCACCGGGCGCCGAGGACGCCGCGACGGCGAGCCGCGCCACCACCTCGGGGCGGCGGCCCTCGCTCACGTTGGGGACGCACTCCAGCGGCTCCACGCGGCCGAAGTATAGCAACGCTTCGAGGATTGAGCGGGTTGTAAGCCGGCGAGGTCGTCTGCTAGGATACCCGGGATTTCAAGCCCGTACTTTTTCTCTCTTCCGTGATGAATTACTCCGGCAATCCATCCCTTTCGCGTGATGTCCAGCAAAGGGTCCTGGACACCTTTGGACAGACTTTGGATCTGGCCGCCGAAGGAAGCCGCCAGGAAGCCCTCCTGGGATGCGACTTCGTGCTGCGCATGGATCCGCAGTTCACTCCCGCCCGGCAGCTCCAGGACCGGCTCAAGAACGGTGGGGCCGGCGCGGTGGCCGTCGACGACCTGCGGCGCCTGGTGAACCCGTCCGCGGGGGCTCCGGCGACGCCGGAGCCGGCCCCCGACGACCTGTTCAACCTCGGCGGGCTCAGCCTCGATCTGCCCGACCTGCCCGGCCTGGCTCCCCTTTCCGGCGCCGGAGCCGGCGACCTCGGCCCGGAGCTCCGCGCGCTCCTGGAGCAGCGCCGCTTCGAGGACCTGCTGGCGGCCGCCGAGCGGGAGCGTGGCGCGGTCATGGCCGATCCGGAGCTGATGGCCCTCGTCCAGGAGGCGCAGGGCCGGATGGAGGCCGCGCCGTACGTCGAGAAGTTCCTGAGCTCGGCGCGGGCCGCTCTCGAAGCCGGCAATCCGCAGGAGGTCGCGCGGCTGGCCGACAAGGCCCGCTCTCTCGACCCGACCCACCCCGGCTTAGCAGAGATCGAGACCGAGCTCGACGCCGCGACCGCCGCTCCCTTCCAGCCGTCGGCCGAAGAGCTCCCGGGGATGGGCGAGATGGACGCCGTGGAGGGCCTGGACGGCTTCGACCTCGGCTTCGACACGCCGTCGCTGGAGTTCCCCGCCGGCCTGGGGACCGGCCCGGAGCCTTCGGAGCTGCCCATGCCGCCGCTGGACGCCAGCCTCTTCGGCAGCGATGCCGGCGGCACCGCGGAGGGGGACGACCGGATCCGGCAGCTCCTCGACGAGGGGCAGAGGACGTTCGACTCCGGCGATCCGCAGGGCGCGATCGACGTCTGGTCGCGCATCTTCCTGATCGACATCGACCATCAGGAGGCGGCGCGGCGCATCGAGATGGCCCGCAAGCTCCGGGCGGAGAGCGAGCGCCAGGTGGAAGAGGTCTTCCACGAGGGCGTGGGCAAGCTCGAAGCCGGCGACACCGAAGGCGCCAAGCGGTCGTTCCAGCGCGTCCTGGAGCTGCAGCCCGGCCACCACACGGCCCGCGAGTACCTGCAGCAGCTCGAAGCCGGGCAGATGCCGGTCCTGCCTCCCAAGGGCGCTCCAGCGGCTCCGGCCACCGGCGAGCACCTGTCGACGCTCGGCGAGATCGAAGGGGCCGTCGACGAGCTCAAGGAGGAGATTCTGGTTCCGCCCGATCCGGGCGAGATGCCGGCGAAGGCCGTCGAGCGCAGGCCCGCCAAGGCCGGCCGGGCGAAGGAGAGGAGCCCGGGGCGCCTCTTCCTGATGGTGGGCGCCGTCGTGCTGGTGCTGGCCGCGGCCGGAGGCTGGTACTTCCTCCAGAACCGGGACCAGCTCTTCCCGAACTCGCAGCCGGAGGACACGGGCGAAGCGGCCGGGGAGGCGACCCTGGACCCGATCGAGCGCGCCGTCGCGGCCCACAAGGCCGGCAGGACGGCCAGCGCGATCTCGCAGCTCCGGCGCATCCCGCCGTCCGATCCCCACTACCAGGAGGCGCAGGCCCTGATCTCGCAGTGGGCCGCGGCCACGGAGACGCCGGCCGGCCGGGCGCCGCAGGCGGCGCCGGCGCCCGGCGCTCCCGCGCAGCCCGCGGTCTCCGCGGAGCGGCTGGCGCTCCTCGCGGAGGCCCGGGCGGCCCATGCGGAGGGGAGCAACCTGAAGGCGATCGCGCTCTTCGAGAAGGCCGCGGCCGGCGCCCGGCTGGAGCCCGCCGACGCCGGCCTGCTGACCGACGCCAGGATCAAGGCCGAGCCGCTGGCCCGCCAGGTCGGCCTCTTCAAGCAGCAGGAGTGGCAGTACATCCTGAACGACCTGTGGCGGATGCGCGAGGCGAGCCCCGGCAACCGCGACGTCAAACAGCTCATCGTCGATTCGTACTACAACCTGGGCGTCCAGGATCTCCAGCGCGCCGACACGCCCAAGGCGGCGGAGAAATTCCAGGAGGCTCTCACCCTGGCGCCGGACGACGAGGACCTCCGCCGGAACTTCCTGTTCGCCCAGACGTACCAGGAACGGCAGAAGGACCTCCTGTACCGTATCTACGTCAAGTACCTGGCCTACCGCTGATGCCGAGACACCCGGAACCACCCTCGGACGAGCCCCTGCTGTTCGACCTCCCGCTGGAGATCCCGGACCGGAGCCGCGCCTCCGAGCCGCCCCCGGAGCCCCGGCGGACGCGGGCGGCCGTCGCTCCGGCGCCTGCCGAGCCGCCGCGGCCGGTCCCCGTCAAGACCGCGCCTCCCGTCCGGGAGATGGAGGAGGAGGTCGCGGACGATCCCATGGACGCGGAGCACGGCGTGGAGATCGGCTCGCGTTTCGCCTCCGGCGGGGCCGACCTGCTGGTCCACGCCGCCGTGACCGTAATCCTGCTGATCGGGAGCCGCATGATGGGCATCCGGCCGGATCTGGCCGACTGGCCGGCGTTCGCGCTCTTCCTGCTCGCCTTCTCGTTCCTCTACATGGTGGTGCCGCTCGCCTTCTGGGGCCACACTCTCGGCATGGCCTGGAGCGGCCTCGTCGCGCGCAACCGGGACGGTGAGCCGCTCACCTTCGACCAGACCGCCCGCCGCTGGCTCGGCAGCCTCCTCTCGGCCGGCGCCCTGGGGCTGCCGCTGCTGCTGACCGGAGAGGGGCGTTCCCTGACCGACCGGATCAGCGGCTCGGCGACGTACCGCACCTGAAGAGCCCTCACCCCCGGCCCCTCTCCCAGAGGGAGAGGGGTAAAATCACGACAAAAAGGCCAGTCTCCAGGGATTGGATTTTTCTGCTGAAGTTCTCCCCTCTCCCTCAGGGAGAGGGGTTGGGGGTGAGGGCCCGCCAGACGGCGATCCCCATCCACAGGTTCCCCGCCGCCGTGGCCGCGGCGAAGACCGGGAGCGGCGCGCCGCCCGGCCAGAGCGCGGCGATGCCGCCGATCTGGTAGAGGATGCCGCAGGCGCGGAACGGCTCGAAGGCCAGGCCGCCCAGCATGTAGAAGGAGTGGCCGAGGAGGAGCAGCCAGAGGCCGGGGAGCGCCCAGGCCAAGTCCTGCCAGATCAGGAGCGCCGAGAGCGCCACGGCCACCAGCGACAGATTGCCCTGCATCCGCAGCACCCAGGCGGCCAGCGGCGTGCTCCCCATGGCGCCGCCGATCCCCCCTCCCGCCCGGCGGATGGCCAGGATCTCCATGGCGCCGCCGAGCAGGATCGCCGCCGACCAGGCGAAGAGCACGCCGGCGAAGCCGCCGGCCCGGAAGGCCGCGGGCGTGGCCAGGGCCACCGCCGGCAGCAGCAGCGACCAGGCGAACCAGGACCAGGGGGAGCGGAGGAACGGACCGCTGGCGGCGCGGAAGCGCTCCCGCACCGGCTCGAGGTCGTCCTCGACGGTGCGGGCGGGGGTGAACAGGGGATCGTATTCGGAGGGCATTGGCTGCGGGCCCTCACCCCCTGACCCCCTCTCCCGTCGCCGGGAGAGGGGGAACCTTGTGGGGTAGGGTGGTGGCGCCCCTCTCCCGGTGACGGGAGAGGGGACGGGGGTGAGGGCCTACTGCTCGGTCAGGTGGAGCTGCACCTCGGCCCGCTTCATGGCCCTCTGCCGGGCGGCGAACTCGGCGTCGCCGACCATCGGCATCTCGCGGGCTTCGGCGAGCGCCCGCCGGGCTTCTTCGCGGTCGATCTCCTCCACCCGCTTGGCCTGCTCGGTCAGCAGGGTGAGCCGGTTTTCGACCATCTGGGCGAAGCCGCCGTCGACGAAGAAGGTATGGTTCCCCTCGGGCGTCTCGACCCGCAGGACGCCGATGCCCATCTTGTAGAGCAGGGGCGCGCGGTCCCTGAGGATGCCGACCTCGCCGTCGTGCGCCGGGAAGGCGACGAAGGTGGCGTCGGCCTCGAGGACCGCCCGCTCCGGGGTGATCACGCTGCAGTGGAAGGTGTCGGTCCTGGCCATGACTCTCTAGCCCTGCGCCAGCTTCTCCGCCTTGGCCGCCGCCTCTTCGATCGCGCCGACGTACATGAACGCCGCGTCCGGCAGGTGGTCCCACTTGCCGTCGCACAGCTCGTCGAAGGAGCGGATCGTCTCTTCGCGCGAGGTGTAGTTGCCCGCGAAGCCGGTGAACTGCTCGGCGACGTAGAACGGCTGCGACAGGAAGCGCTCGATCTTGCGGGCGCGGCGGACGACGATCTTGTCCTCCTCGGACAGCTCGTCGACGCCGAGGATCGCGATGATGTCCTGGAGGTCGCGGTAGCGCTGCAGGATCTGCTGGACCTTGCGCGCCACCCGGTAGTGCCGCTCGCCGATGAACTCCGGCGCGATGATGCGGCTGCTGGAGGCGAGCGGGTCGACTGCGGGGTAGATGCCCTTCTCGGCGATGCCGCGCTCCAGGTTCACCGTGCTGTCGAGGTGGGTGAACGCCGTGGCCGGCGCCGGGTCGGTGTAGTCGTCGGCGGGCACGTAGATCGCCTGGATGCTGGTGACGGCGCCGCGGTTCGTCGAAGTGATGCGCTCCTGCAGCTCGCCCATCTCGGTGCCCAGCGTCGGCTGGTAGCCCACGGCGGAGGGCATGCGGCCGAGCAGCGCGGACACCTCGGAGCCGGCCTGCGAGAAGCGGAAGATGTTGTCGATGAACAGCAGCGTATCGACGCCGGTCTGGTCGCGGAAGTACTCGGCCATGGTCAGCGCCGAGAGGGCGACGCGCAGGCGGGCGCCGGGCGGCTCGTTCATCTGCCCGAACACCATGACGGTCTGATCGATGACGCTCTTGCCGGTGTCGCCGATCTTGGCTTCCTGCATCTCCAGCCAGAGGTCGTTCCCCTCGCGGGTGCGCTCGCCCACGCCGGCGAAGCAGGAGTAGCCGCTGTGGAAGCGGGCCAGGCGCGCGATCAGCTCCTGGATGATGACCGTCTTGCCCACGCCGGCGCCGCCGAACAGGCCGGCCTTGCCGCCGCGGACGAGCGGGCAGAGCAGGTCGATGACCTTGATGCCGGTCTCGAACAGCTCGGTCTTGGAGGACAGGTCCTCCATTTCGGGCGGCGCGGAGTGGATCGGCCGGCGGCTCTCCGCCTGCACCGGTCCGCGGTCGTCGATCGGCTCGCCGACCAGGTTGAAGACCCGCCCGAGGGTGGCCTCGCCGACCGGCACCGTGACCGGCGAGCCGGTGTCGAGGATGTCCACGCCGCGCTGGAGGCCATCGGTGCCCCCCAGGGCGACGGCGCGGACGCGCCCGCCGCCGAGGTGCTGGGCCACCTCGCACCAGAGGGTCTCGCGAGTCGTCTCGCCCAGCACGACCCGCTCGATATCGACTTTGAGGGCGTTGTAGATCGCCGGCAGCTTGTCCTCGGGGAACTGGGCGTCGAGGGTCGCGCCGATGACCTGGGACACTTTGCCGTAGTTGCCGTTTTCCATCGTTCCTTCCGATCTCTAGAAAAGCTCAGGACAGGGCGTTGGCGCCGCCCACGATGTCCAGGAGCTCCATGGTGATCTGCGTCTGCCGGGCGCGGTTGTACTCCCGCGTCAGCGCCTTGATCATGTCGCCCGCGGCGTCGGTGGCGGCCTTCATGGCGACCATGCGGGCCACCTGCTCGGAGACCGCCGCGTCGTTGAAAGCCTGGAACAGCCGCACGCGGACCGTCGCCGGCAGCAGCTCGTCGAGGAGCTGCCGCGGGTCGGGGGAAAACTCATACTCGACAGCCGGCGCTCCCGCCCTGAGACGCCCCGACGGTGAGGTCTCCGAGGCGGCTGTGGTTCGGGACTGGGGCGTCTCTTCGGTCCCGGGCGAAAGCGGCAGGAGCTGCACGACCGTGGGCCGCTGCACGCCCGCCGAGATGAACCTCATGTAGGCCACGTACACCGCGCCGATCTCGCCGCGGATGAATTGATCCATCAGCGCGTTGGCGAGCGGCTCGACCTGCTCGAAGCGCGGCTTGTCGGTGATCGTCGTGATCTGATCCACCATGGCCCGGCGCAGGAAGCGGAAGTAGTTGATTCCCTTCTTGCCGACCATGTGGACGTCGGTCGCGATCCCCCGCCCCTGATGCTCGTCGAGGTGGGTGACCGCGGAGCGCAGCACGTTGGCGTTGTAGCCGCCGGCCAGGCCGCGGTTGCTGGTGAGGACCACCAGCGCGGCCCGCGGCACGTCCGGCGTGCGCAGCAGCGGATGGTCGACGCTGCCCGCGGCGCGCGACAGGTCGGCCACCAGCTCCGCGAGCTTCTCGGTGTACGGCTTGGTCGCCACCGCGCGGTTGAACGCCGCCTGGAAACGGGCGGTCGCGATGAGCTGCATCGTCCGCGTGATCTTGCGGATGTTGCGCACCGCCTTGCGCCGCTTGACCAGGACTCGCCGGTTCGCCATCGCTCCTCCCTCTACGCCGCCGCGGCCCGGGCGTGGGTCTTGAAGTCGCGGATGACGCCGCGGATCTTGTCCGCGAGGTCGTTGGGCAGGTCCTTGGTGCGCTCCAGCTCGTCGATGATCTCGGGATGCTCGTCGCGGAAGTGCTTGAGCAGCGCGGCCTCGAACGGCAGCACCTCGTTGACCGGCAGGTCGTCGAGGAAGCCCTGGGTGCCGGCGAAGAGCGACAGCACCTGCTCGTTGACGTTGTACGGCCGGTACTGCGCCTGCTTGAGCAGCTCCACCATGCGCTGGCCGCGGTCGAGCTGGCGCTGCGTCGACGGGTCGAGCTCGGTGCCGAGCTGGGCGAACGCCTCCAGCTCGCGGAACGCCGCGAGGTCGAGGCGGAGCGTGCCGGCGATCTTCTTCATCGACTTGCGCTGCGCGTTGCCGCCCACGCGCGACACGCTGATGCCGACGTTGATCGCGGGGCGCACGCCGGCGAAGAACAGGTCGGGCTCGAGGTAGATCTGGCCGTCGGTGATCGAGATCACGTTGGTCGGGATGTACGCCGAGACCTCGCCTTCGAGCGTCTCGATGATCGGCAGCGCCGTCATCGAGCCGCCGCTGTCCGGGAAGCGGTGCAGGCGGTACTTGCCGGGGTTGCCGCCCTCCAGCGTCTGCAGCCACGCCTCGGCCTTCTCCTTGCCGTGCGAACGGTGGAAGAGGCCCGCCTCGTCGTCCGGCCGGTGCTCCGCCGGGGCGCCGAAGCCCTGCGGATGGCGCACCGCCAGCGACCGGTCCTTGCTGTCGGC
>DASVEF010000315.1:0-24212 GCA_036380715.1 Thermoanaerobaculia bacterium
CTGCGCGACCGGCTGGTGCCGCTGCTGAAGCGAGCCATGATCTTCCGCCCCGGCGGCGCCGTGGGGCCGGCCTTCGAGCGGGTCGTGGAGGTGGACGAGCGCGGGGTCCGGGTCGCCGATCGCCTCGCGGCCCCTCCAGGCGCCGAGGTCTGGCGCGGCCCGCGGCAGAACCTGCGGCACGTGGCGAGCGCCGACAGCTTCAGCTTCGAAGAGCTGCTCCCCGCGCCTTTCGACCCGCCAGAGATCCTCCCCACTGTAGAGACGCCCCGTGGGGCGTCTCCTGCCGCGGCGCCATCCATTTCCAGGGATCCGCACGATGTCGTAGGCACCTCCGGAGGAGGAGACGCCCCACGGGGCGTCTCTACAGTGGGTGATGCGGCATATCGATCGGCGGCAAAGTTAGCGCCTATGGGGCCGGATGGAGCCCTGCGCTCCGGCTGGCGCTGGGAGCCAGGCTCTTGAGTGACGGGGGCAGGCTCTCCCGGCTCGGCCTACCGCTCGTTCTGCTGCTGGCCCTGGGCCTGTTCGCCTGGGGCATCGACTGGGGGCTGCCGAGCTGGCGCGGCTGGGCCGGGGACGAGCTGCTTCCTCAATCCGTGAGCCAGGGGCTGGCGAAGCGCTTCTCCGGCGGCTGGCACACCAAGTACCCGCCCTTCCACTACTACCTGCTCGCGCTCGTCCAGACGCCGATCCGTCGGCTCCTGCAGGGCACGGACCGCTTCGAGGTCCACGAGCACCTCATGCTGGCCGGCCGCTGGCTCAGCGTGACCCTGGCGCTCGGCACCGTCTGGCTGATCTACCGGACCGGCCGCGAGATCTACGGCCGGCGGGGAGCGGTCTTCGCCGGCCTGGCTGCCGCTCTGATGCCGACGCTGGTGTACTTCGCCAAGACCGCGAACGTGGACGGCCCGTTTCTCTTCTGGATCGCCGCCTCGCTCCTCTTCTACGTCCGCCTGCTCGACCGGCACCGGCTGCGCGACTACGTGCTCTTCACCGCCTGCGCCTTCGTCGCGGTGGCGACCAAGGATCAGGCGTACGGCCTCTACGTGCTCTCGCCGCTGGTGATCCTGCCCTCGCTCCGCCGCCACTTGGGCGCGGGATGGGTGAAGACCCTGCTGGATCGCCGGGTGCTCGCGGCTGTCGCGACTGCGGTCGTCGTATTTGTCCTATCCTTCAACATTCCTTGGAATTCCCGGGGCTTCTCGCGCCACGTAGGGCTCCTGACCGGCTCCCAGTCGGAGGAGGCCCAGGCCTATCCGAACAGCCCGTCGGGCCACCTCCAGAACATGGCTCAGGCTCTGCGGGACCTGGAATTCTGCGTCGGCGCGCCGGTCTTCGCGGCGGCCCTGCTGGGAATCGGGTGGACTTTTTTCCAAGCCCTCTTCCAGGAAAATCGGCGGGAGCGCTCGCGGCTCGGCGCCCTGCTGGTCCTGGGGCTGTCCTATTGCCTGACCTTCCTCAGCGTGGTGCTCTTCAGCCGCGACCGCTATGTGCTGCCGCTCGGCCTGATCCTCGCTCTCTTCGCGGGCCACCTCTTCGGCGCCCTCACGGCTCCCGGAGCTTGGCGCTCCCTACGGATCGGAGCCGCCACGGCCGCTCTCGCCTACAGCTTCCTCCTGGCGCTGAGCGTCGATCTGCGGATGGTCAACGACTCCCGCTACGATGCGGAGCGGTGGCTGCGCGACCGCGCCCCCCTTCCACGGCAGGCGGTGGCCGTGGGGCGGGCCAAGCACTCGCCGCGGATCTCTGTCGTCGAATGGCGCCAGGTCTGGCGCACGGAAGGGAGGGTGCTCCAGCGGCCGGGCACCCGCTTCGTCGTGGTCAATTTGAGTGACCTGCGGTCGCCGGAGGAGCGGCGGCTCTACGAGCGGCTGCGCGCGGGCGAATTCGGGCACCGGCTCGCGGAGAGCTCCCGGTGGCGCTCACCCTGGGACCGGCTCGACACCCGCGGCCGCTTCACCACCCTCGACCTGGTCAACCCACGGCTCGAGGTGTACGAGCGCTGAAGGTTTAACCCGACAGGAAGAGGCCCTGGAGAGTCCCCTGGATGTCCATGGCCGCCTGGTAGGGATCGGGAGCGTTGCGGATCGGACGGCCGACGACGATGTAGTCGGCGCCGTTGCGGATCGCCTGCTCCACGTCCACCACCCGCTTCTGGTCGTCGGCCGGCCGGTTCTCGACCGGGCGGATCCCGGGGGTGACGATCAGCATCTTCTCGCCCAGGTGCTCCTTGAGGGCGCGCGCCTCCAGCCCCGAGGAGACGACGCCGTCGCAGCCGATCTCCAGGGCCCGGCGGGCGCGGGAGAGGACCAGCTCGTGGACGTCCACCTGGAATCCGAGGTCCTTCAGGTCCCCCTGGTCGAGGCTCGTCAGCGCAGTGACGGCGAGGATCTTCAGGTCCCCCTTCTCGCGGCAGGCGGCCTCCAGGATGCCGTCGTTGCCGTGCACGGTCACGAACGAGACCGGCCGGTCGCGGATCCGGCGCACGGCCGAGGCGACCGTCTCCGGAACGTCGAAGAGCTTGAGGTCCGCGAAGACCCTCTTGTCCTGCTCGATCAGCCAGTCGACCAGCTCCCAGGTGCCGCCGGCCATGAACAGCTCCAGCCCGACCTTGTAGAAACGGACGGACTCGCGGAGCGTCGACACCAGGCGCCGCGCCTCGTCCGGACCGGGGACGTCGAGAGCGAAGATCAGCCGCTCCTCGGGCGGGATCTCCTTGGTCGAGATCAGGATGGGATCGCCCGCATAGGGCTCCTTGGGGATGTCGGCCATGGCGGTAAGATATCCCACACAATGCTCGAACGGCTCTTCGGTGTCCGCGCCGCCGGATCGACGCCCGGCCGCGAGGCCCTGGGCGGTCTCACGACCTTCCTGACCATGGCCTACATCCTGGCGGTGAACCCGGTCTTCCTCACCGCGGCGGGGATCCCGCTCGAAGGGGCGATCCTGGCCACGGCCCTGAGCGCCGGCCTGGCCACGCTGCTCATGGCCCTCCTGGCCAACTATCCGATCGCCCTGGCGCCCGGCATGGGGATGAACGCTTTTTTCGCCTACGGCATCTGCGTGGGCGCCGGCGTCCCCTGGCAGACGGCGCTCGGCATGGTCTTCTGGGCCGGGGTGCTCTTCGTGCTCCTCACGGTGACCGGCGCGCGGCGGGTGCTGGTGCGGGCGGTGCCGGAGGTCCTGCAGCTCGGCGGCGCGGTGGGAATCGGCCTCTTCATCGCCTTCATCGGCTTCCAGCACGGCGGCATCGTGCGCGCCGACCCGAACACCATGGTCGGCCTGGGCGACCTCGGCTCGCCGGCGGCCCTGCTGACCCTCTTCGGCCTGGCGGTCAGCCTGGTCCTGATGGCCATGGGCGTGCGCACCGCGATCTTCTGGGGTCTCGCCGCCACCCTGGCCGCCGCCCTCCTGACCGGCGTGATCCCGGCGCCGGCGGACGTCCTGAGCGCGCCCCGCCTCGCCTTGCCGGGCCTGCAGATCGACCTCTGGGGAGCGCTGAAGCTCCAGTACCTGCCGCTGATCCTGGTGCTCCTCTTCTTCGCCCTGTTCGACACCCTGGGGACGCTGATGGGGGTCGCGCATCAAGCCGGATTCCTGAAGGACGGCGAGCTGCCGCGGATCGAGCGCGCCCTGGCCGCCGACGCCGCGGGCATGGTGGGCGGAGCTTTGATCGGGACCTCGCCGGTGACCTCCTACATCGAGAGCGGCGCGGGAGTGGGAGTCGGGGCGCGGACCGGGCTCGCCAGCGTGGTCACCGGCCTGCTGCTCCTCCTGTCGCTCTTTCTCGCGCCGCTGGTCGCGGTCGTGGGGCAGGGGATCGGAGGCGGTCTGAACCCGGTGACCGCGCCGGCGCTGATCCTGGTGGGAATCCTCATGGTCCAGGCCGTGCGCGAGATCGACTGGACCGATCCGACCGAAGCGGCGCCGGCCTTCTTCACCGCGCTCGTGATGCCGCTGACCTTCAACATCTCCCACGGCCTGGCGGCCGGGATCATCGTCTACGCCCTGGTCAAGACCGCGGCCGGGCGCTTCCGCGAGGTGCACTGGCTGATGTACGTGCTGGCGGTGCTGTTCCTGCTGCGGTACGCCTTCCTGCCGGCGTGAAGGTTGATCCCATTCCCCTTCTCCCCCGTGCCGGGGGAGAGGGAGAAAGACCCCGCTCAATGATGATGTCGCGGCGTCCTCTGCAGCAGTTGGCGCAGTTGCGCCGGGTCGACCGGCTTGGTCAGGTGCAGGTCGAAGCCGGCCTCCTTGGAGCGGCGGCGGTCTTCGTCCCGGCCATAGCCGGTGACGGCGATCAGCCGCGCTGACGCCGTGGCGGGATCGCGCCGGAGCTCGGCGGCGACCTCGTAGCCGTTCATCCCCGGCAGCCCGAGGTCGCAGAGCACCAGGTCGGGGTGGAAGTGCCGCGCGGCCTCGACTCCATCGCTCCCATTGGCAGCGAGCTCCACCTCATGGCCGGAGAGCTCGAGGAAGTCGCGCATCGTGGCCGCGGCGTCGGGGTTGTCCTCGACCACCAGGATGCGGCGCGCCCCACCCTCGACCGGGACGGGCTCGGCCTTCTCTTCGGGAGGCGCGGCCTGGGTCTGCAAGGGGAGGAGCAGGGTGAGCTCGGCGCCCCGGCCCACGCCTTCGCTGGCCGCTCTCACCTCTCCGCCGTGCAGCTCGATCAACCCCTTGACCACGGCGAGGCCCACGCCGAGCCCGCCGAGAGCGCGATCCAGACTGTTGTCGGCCTGCGTAAAAACTTCGAACACATGCGGCAGGATCTCCGGGCTGATGCCGGCTCCGGTATCGCAGACCACGACCTCCGCCCGCCTTCCCCCCTTCGTGCGGCCCGCCCGCACGGAGATGCGGCCGCCCGGCGCCGTGAACTTGGTTGCGTTGTGCAGCAGGTTCGAGAGGGCCTGGGAGAGGCGCATCCGGTCGCCACGCACCGGCAGAGGCTCGTCCGGCAGATCGAGGTCGATCTCCAGTCCCGCGTTGCGCAGCGGCGTGCGGTAGCCGTCCACAGTCTCCCGCACCAGGTCCACGAGGTCCAGCTCCTCGCAGTGCAGCTCGATCTGGCCGCGGGTCACGCGCGAGGCCTCCAGGAGGTCATCGACCAGGAGGGCCTGGTGGAGCACCTGCCGTTCGGCGGCGTCGATGGCGCGCCGCCAGGTCTCGTCCCCCTCGCCTTTCAGGCGCAGGACCTGGAGGGCGTTGCTGATCGTGCCCAGAGGATTGCGCAGCTCGTGGGCCAGCATGGCCAGGAACTCTTCCTTGCTGCGGTCGGCGCGCTCCAGGGCGACCCGCTTCTGGCTGAGCCGCAGCGACAGCTCCTCCAGCTTCTCCTCGTTCAGCCGCGCCCGCCGGAGCTGGGCGATCATCCAGTCGGCCCCATCCTCGGGAGAACGGTCGCCGAGCACCATTTCCGGCGGCTCGTAGAAGACGTTGGGGCAGACCTGCTCTCCCAGGACCGCCAGCGGATGGGTGTGCAGGACGTCATGAATCAGGAGGGCCTCGGTCCGAGACCGGGAATACCGGCAGAGCGCGGAGGTACGGCTGCCGGCGAGGAACCGGTTGAGGTGCGCCTCGTATTCGATCAGACGCTCGCGGCCCGGGACGCCGTCCAGCACCCAACCCATGTCCCAGGTGGCCCGCAGGCCGGAAAAACCATCGTCCAGAGCCTGCTGCTCGGCTTGGCGGAGCAGGTCCATCATCGCCCACGGATCGAAGGTCCCGCCGGGGAGCCATCGCTCCCGCTGAGTCAGCAGAACCAGCGCTCCGCGGTCGAGCTCGCGCCCGACCGGCAGGCCCGCATCTCGCAACGCGCCCTCGATCCGATGGCTGCCGGGCGGAGACCCGATGTACAGGCAGCGCTCGCCCGCAGTCAGTCCGGTCTTGAAAAAAGCAACGAGCGCCGCCGTCAGCTCGTCATAGCTCTCGTAGATCAGACAGAGATGATCGCCCTGCCGCAGCCTGGCGAGCCGACGCTCGAGTAGACCACCCACAAAGAGTCTCCCTGGCGGACTGAGCTCTGGCCCTCGGCCGTCCCGGGGGTCCGCCGGGCTCTGCTCCTCGTGGCTCGCGTCCGCTTGATGGTTTCCATAGATTGGCTTCCCGCGCGAGATGCTCGCGACCCGCCGACGAGCGGCTGCAAGAAGCGTGCGCGGGCTGGCCGGGTGGGAAAACGCGGAGAGGGACAGGGCGGCGGGGCCGCCGCCCTGGACGATCAGGTCGTCTCTTCCTCTTCCGGCCCGCCGACCGGAGGATGGGACATCGAGCTGTGGATGTGGCGGACCAGCTTGTGGAAACCTTGCAGGATCTCGCCCAGAGCCTCTTCCTCGACCGGCGGGAGCTGCCGCTGGATTCCGAGGAGGTTGTAGACGCTCGGGGATCTCCCTTCGCCTTCCTGGCCAGAGTCCCCCTCCCGGCGGCTCCGCCAGCCTTCCTGCCCACCGGAGCGGCGGATCGCCTCCGGACGCTCGTTGACAATCTGGAGCGCGTTGTGGAGGTCGTTCAGGTCGCACTCCAGGGCGGCGAGGATCTTCTCCAGCGTGTCCAGAGAGGGCTTCTGCTTGCCGGTCTCATAGGCGGACAGCATCGCCTTGGTGATGCCGGCGGCATCGGCCACTTGGTACTGCCTCTTGCCCTGCCGGTCGCGAAGCCAGCGGAGGGCCCTTCCGAGACCATGAAAGATGGACATGCGCGAAATGTACCTTCTTCCGCGGCTTCGTGGCAAGCACAAACTTATGCCCCTCAATAACTTAGATCGATAATGTGGTTCTCGTCAGCCGTTCTTTTGTACTTGACAACGCGATCTGCCCCTCGCTAGAGTTGTCTCCGGCGACAAGATGTACTCGCCAGACATCACAAAAATCCGCTTCGCGGCTCTGGAAACGTGACGCCGCTCGCGGAGTTGCGGTGGCGAGTTGCACGTTTCGGAACCGCTTGGGCGCGCCTTTGGAGGAGAGGAGACCATGGGACAGCATCCCGATCCCCAGCTTCTCGAACGCTTCATGCGCGCCGAGCTGAAGAGCGCCGAACGCAAAGCCATCGTGCGCCACCTCCTCACCGGCTGCCCCCGGTGCGTCGAGGTGACGCGCCGGCTGTGGGCGCTCGGTGACTTTTCTCCTGATTCTCCGCTGGAGTTGGAGGAGCCGGAGCTGCTCTCCCTGCCGCTTCCGCAGGGTAGACTGAGGGCGTGATCGATGCGCCCCCCGTCCCGGAGATCGTCCTTTCCGACGCCACCGCCGAGGCCCTCGAGCTCCCGAGCCTGCTCGCCGTGATCTCCCAGCTCGCCGCCAGCGACCTCGGCAGAGAGCGCGTGCTGGAGCTCCGACCCTTTCCGGACGAGGAGACGCTGCGGGACCACCGGCGGCGCTTCGAGGAGGCCTCGCGGCTGGCTGGAGAGCGCGCCCTGGTGCCCCACTTCGACATTCCCCTGGCGCTGCTCCTGGAGCGTCTGGTCAGCGGACGACCGCCGATGGAGGGACTCGACCTCGTCCGCCTCGCCGACCTGGGCAAGGCGACCCGCGCCGCGGCCCAGCGGATCCGGGAGGCGGTGCCCCCCTGCCCTACGCTGGAACGCCTGGCGGCCGGGTTGCCGGACCTCGACCCGCTGCTGCGCCGCGTCGAGCGCACGTTCGACCGCCGGGGCGAAGTGCGCGAGGACGCCAGCCCCCGGCTCGCGGCCCTGCGCTCCCAGATCCGCCGCGTGCGCGACCAGATCTACCGCGACCTCGGAGAGTTCGTCGCCGAGCACAAGGACGACCTCTCCGAGGAGACGGTCCCGATGCGCGGCGGCCGTCTGGTCGTGGTGCTCCAGTCGGGCGCGCGAGGCCGGAGCGCCGGCCTGACGCACGGCCGGTCCGCGACCGGGAAGAGCTTCTACTTCGAGCCGCTGCACGTGGTCGAGACGAACAACACCCTCCAGCAGTCGGTGGAGGATGAAGAGGCCGAGCGCCGCCGCATCCTCAACGAGGTGCTGGCGGAGGCCCGGGCGGCGCTGCCGGCCCTGCGCGCGCACGCCGAGCTCCTCGGCGACCTCGACCTGCTGCAGGCGGCGGTCCGCTTCGCCGGCCTCTGCGACGCCTACCTGCCGGAGATCGGGCCGCGGCACGAGCTGCGGCTCGCAGCGGCGCGCCACCCCCTGCTCGACCCCTGCCTGGCCGAGCTGCGCGCGGAGGCCCTGGGCCAGGCCGGGCACTCCGGAGACATCATCCCTCTCGACGTCGAGCTGGGCCGGGAGCGGCGCATCCTGGTGGTCACCGGCCCGAACGCCGGCGGCAAGACGGTGGCCCTCAAGACCGCCGGCCTGCTGTCGCTGATGGCGCTCTGCGGGCTTCCGGTCCCCGCGGCTCCGGGGAGCCGGGTGCCTTTCCTGCGCGGCCTCGTGGCGACCGTGGGCGACGAGCAGGACCTCCTGGCCGACCGCTCCACGTTCAGCGGCCGGCTGCTGCGCCTGAAAGAGGCCTGGGAGCAGGCCGGGCCGGATTCCCTCGTGCTGCTCGACGAGCTGGGCTCGGGGACCGACCCGGAGGAGGGGGCGGCGCTGTCGATCGCCCTGCTCGAAGGATTGCTGGAGAAGCGGAGCCTGGCGGTGATCACCACACACTTGGCCCAGCTCGCCGCCGCGGCCCTGGAGATGGGCGGCGCCTCCTGCGCGGCCATGGAGTTCGACTCCGAGACCGGCCGGCCGACCTTCCGCCTGGTGCCGGGTCCCCCGGGGGGGAGCGAGGCGCTGGCGCTCGCCCGCCGCCTCGGGCTGCCCGCGGAGTGGCTGGACCGGGCCGAGGCGCGTCTGGGCTCGGAGCACCGCGACCTCCGGCGCCTGATCGCCGAGGTGGAGCGGGTGCGGCGTGAGCTGTCCGAGACCCGGGACCGGCTGGAGACCGAGGCGTCCGACGCCGAGAAGCTCCGCCGTCGCCTGGACGCCGAGCGGACCGCTCTGGAGGAGGAGCGCCGGAACGTGGGCAAGCGGCTCAAGACCGAGCTCGACGCCTTCCGCCGCGAGACGACCGAGCGCCTGCGCCGCGAGGTGGATCGCATGCGCGAGCGCTTCGAGGAGGGGCGGCGGCGCGGGCTCGAAGCCGAGGCGGTCGAGCAGCTCTTTTCCGAAGCCCCCGCCTTCGAGGAGGCGGAGCCGGCGCCGTCGGGGCCGATCGCGGCGGGCCAGCCGGTCCGGCATCTCGGGCTCGGCTGGGAGGGGGTTTTGGAGAAGCTCGAGCCGGGCAAGGCCGAAGTCCTGGTCCGGGGGAAACGGGTGCGCTGCCGTCCCGAGGAGCTGGGTCCGGCGGCCCCTGGGACTGCCCGGGAGTCCCGGCCCGCCCGGCCGGAGCCGCCGCGTCCCTCCCCCCGCCTGACACAAGCCGGAACGGCCGCGGCGAAGCGCGACCTCGACGAATCGGTGAGCGTCCCTCCCGAGCTGAACCTGATCGGCAAGCGGGTCGAGCCCGCGCTGGAAGAGCTGGACGCCTATGTCGACCAGGCGCTCCTGGCCGCCCGGCGGGAGATCCGCGTCATCCACGGCCACGGCTCGGGGCGCCTGCGCCAGGCCGTGCGGGACCACCTGCACGGCCACCCCGGGGTCGCCGCACACCGGGCGGGGGCCCCCAACGAAGGCGGGAACGGGGCGACCGTGGTGACTTTGCGTAGCGCCTGAATGAAATTTGTCCCGCCACGGCTGTCCAAGTCACCGGAGAAGTAAAGAGGTTCGCATCCGGCGTAGTCTTTCGCGGCCTGACCCATGTCGCTCGGCAATATCCAGCTCACCCCCCAGCTCGTGCAGGCCGTCCGCGACGCCGCGGACATCGTGTCGGTCGCCTCCGAGCACACCCGCCTGCGCAAGGCGGGCCGGCGCTACCAGGGGCTCTGCCCCATCCACAAGGAGAAGACCCCCTCGTTCAGCGTCGATCCGGTGCAGGGGCTCTTCTACTGCTTCGGCTGCGGCGCGGGCGGCGACGCCATCAAGCTCCACATGCTGACCAGCGGGGACGACTTCCCCGCGGCCATCGAGTCGCTGGCCACGCGTTTCGGCGTGCCGCTGCCGACGAAGGTGGAGAAGCGGACCGGGCGCGCTCCGGAACGCGACCTCGAAGGCGCGCTCCAGGCGGCGGCGGATTTCTTCGCCGACCAGCTCCGCAAGTCGGCGTTCGCCCGGGAGTACCTGGAAAAGCGGAAGATCCCTCCCGAGCTGATCGAGCGCTTCGGCCTCGGCTACGCCCCCGAAGGGTGGCGGGGCCTGATCCAGGCACTCCATCCGCGGGTGCCGCTCGCCGACCTGGAGGGAGCCGGGCTGGCGGTCCGTCCGGAGAGCGGGGGCGAGCCCTACGACCGCTTCCGCCACCGCCTGATGTTCCCGATCCACAACGCTTCGGGCCGTATCGTCGGCTTCGGCGGCCGCGCGCTGGGAGACGACAAGGCCAAGTACATCAACACCAATGAGACCGACCGTTTCCAGAAGGGTCTCCTCCTCTACGGCCTGCACCAGGCCAAGAAAGAGATCCGGGAAAGCGGGCGCGCCCTGCTGGTCGAGGGCTATTTCGACGTCATCGGCTCGGTGGCCTGCGGGCTGGAGGGCGCGGTGGCGGGAATGGGCACGGCGCTCACCCCGGAACAGGCGAGGCTCCTGTCGCGTTACGCCGAAGAGGTGATCGTCGCCTACGACGGTGACAACGCGGGCGAGAACGCTTTCCGGCGGGCGCTCCCCCTGCTGCTCTCCGAGAACCTGGGAGTGCGCCGGGCTCGCTTCCCGGGCAACCACGACCCCGACTCGCTGCGGCTGGAGGCCGGGCCCGAGGCCGTGGCGGAGGCCGTGAGCTCGGCCGGGGACGCGGTGGTCCTGGAGCTCGACCGGCTCATCCCGGCCGGCGCGGCCCGGGAGCCGCGGGCGCAGGCCAAGGCCGCGGCGGACGCCGCCGAGCTGCTGCGGCCGATCCCCGACTCGATCCTGCGCTACAGCTACACGCGGGTCGCGGCCGACCGGCTGGGAGTGCCGGTCGAGATGCTCTCCCGGCGGGCGCGGGGAGGGTCCGACCGCCAGAGGAGCGCGCCCGCGGAGACCGTGAACCGGGCGCTCGCGGAGACGGAGAGCGCTCCTCGGCTGGTGCGCATGCTGGAAGAGCAGGTCCTGGACGAGCTGCTCCAGGGAGAAGGGACGGTTCCGCCTGTGGAAGAGCTGCCGCCGCCCGAGGCCTTTCTGGACATGGAATGCAGGAATATTTACCAGACGTTCTGCGCTCTATATGCAAGGGCAGGTTCCCGACCCGAAAACGGGGCGGTAACCGCTGCCCTGGGCTACGAGGGAGACGCGGTTGCCCGGCTGGCCATGATTCTGATACAAGGGAACTCAGGTTCCGAAAGAGTCGGACAGTTGGAGCCGTCCCTCGATAAATTAATGCGCCGTTGGCGGAAACAGCGGCTTCAGGAGCTGGCGACCGAGATCACCGAGGCGGAGCGCAGAGGGGACTCTGTGCGCCTCGACAGCCTGTTGCAAGAGAAAACAAGCCTGAGCCGCAGTCTGCACCGCGGGTCCCGGCCCAGCGCAAGCGGGGCCGTTTAAGCCTGAGCTTTGTTGATTTGTGTGAGTCCGCAAGCCGACAGGGAGAACACATTGACCATTTCCAGCCTCACACCCGTGGAAGAGAAGTACACCTCGGTCAAGCAACTGATCGAGCTGGGCAAGGAGAAGGGCTACCTCCTCTACGACGAGATCTACGAGATGCTGCCCGAAGAGGTGGTGAGCCTCCCCGACGAGCTGGACGAGATCTACGTCCGGTTCTCGGACCTGGGGGTCGACGTCATCGACCGGCCCGAGCGCTATCAGAACCGGGACGACTTCGAGTCGGGGGCGAGCGAGTTCGACAAGAAGGAAGACGAGACCACCGAGTTCGGCCTCACGGCCCATGAGAAGACCAACGACCCTGTCCGCATGTACCTGCGCGAGATGGGGACGGTGCCGCTTCTCGACCGCGAAGGCGAGGTGGAGATCGCCCAGCGCATCGAGCAGGGCGAGTGGCTGATCTACGAGGCGCTGTGCGAGAACCCGGTCGTGCTCCGGGAGCTCCTGCGCCTCAACGAGATGGCCGCCAAGGACAAGCGGATCCTGCGCGAGCTGGTGTCCGCCGACCCGGACGAGCCGCTCGATCCCAAGGCGGCCGACCGCATCAAGCTGAACCTGAAGATCTTCGAGCAGATCGCCGCCAACGACCACGAGATCCAGGAGCTGCGCAAGCGCCAGAAGCGCTGCAAGCCCGACGGCGAGAAGTACCTGGAGATCGAGCGCGACATCGACCGGCTGGTCGCCAAGATCGCCAAGGACATCCGCACGATCGACTTCAGCGTGCAGACGCGCAACCGCCTGGTCGACTTCCTCAAGGACATCGACCGGCAGTTCTCCCGCTTCGAGCAGGACATCAAGCGGGCGCAGACCGCCCTGAAGAAGGAGACCAGCGACGAGCTGAAGGCGCTCCACCGCCGGCGCATCGAGAAGTACCGCGCCGCCCTGCGCGAGCTGGAGGAGCGCTACGGCACCACGCACGCCGAGATCGCCGCCACGATCAACAAGATCCGGCAGGGCGAGGCGATCTGCGAGCGGGCCAAGGAGGAGCTGATCGTCGCCAACCTCCGTCTGGTGGTCTCGATCGCCAAGAAGTACACCAACCGCGGCCTGCAGTTCCTCGACCTGATCCAGGAGGGGAACATCGGCCTGATGAAGGCGGTGGAGAAGTTCGAGTACCGCCGCGGCTACAAGTTCTCGACCTATGCCACCTGGTGGATCCGCCAGGCGATCACCCGGGCCATCGCGGACCAGGCGCGGACCATCCGCATCCCGGTGCACATGATCGAGACGATCAACAAGCTGACCCGCACCAGCCGCTCGCTGGTGCAGGAGCTGGGCCGCGAGCCCACGGCCGAGGAGATCGGCGAGCGCATGGACCTGCCGGCCTCCAAGGTGCGCAAGATCATGAAGATCGCCCAGGAGCCGATCTCCCTCGAGACGCCGATCGGCGAAGAAGAGGATTCGCACCTCGGCGACTTCATCGAGGACAAGAACGCCATCTCCCCGATCGACTCGGTGATCTTCGCCAACCTGAAGGACCAGACCCGGAAGGTGCTGAAGACCCTGACGCCGCGGGAAGAGCTGGTGCTCAAGATGCGCTTCGGAGTCGGCGACGGCTCCGAGCACACCCTCGAGGAGGTGGGGCGCTCGTTCAACGTCACCCGCGAGCGCATCCGCCAGATCGAGTCCAAGGCGCTGCGCAAGCTCCGTCATCCCAGCCGGGCGACGAAGCTGAAGCCGTTCCTGGACAACACGATGTAGACCCTCACCCCCTGACCCCCGCTCCCGTCACCGGGAGAGGGGGAAGCAGGTAGGAATTTGACAGCACGGCGGGTTCCGCCTAAGATTCCGCGTCCCGGGATTCAGGTCCCGGGACGTTCTTTACACTCCTCGGTAGCTCAGTGGTAGAGCGATCGGCTGTTAACCGATTGGTCGGGGGTTCAAGTCCCTCCCGAGGAGCCATTCCTGCTTTCCCTCACAACAGTTCCTTCAAGCGCGTATAGCCGGCGCGGCTGACGGGCAGCTTCGTTCCGTCGGTCAGGATCGCCACGTGGCTGTCCTTGGCGTAGAGCTCCAGCCGCGCCAGGCGCTCCAGGTTGAGCAGGTAGGAGCGGTGGATGCGCACGAAGTTGGCCGGGTCGAGGAGGCCCTCCAGCTCTCCAAGGGTCTGCGCCTTCAGATGCTCCTCGCTCCCCGCCTTGATGCGGACCTGGTCGTCGCGCGCCTCGAAGAAGTCGATCCTCTCGACCGGCAGGACATGGATGCGCGAGCCCGTGCGTACCACGATCCGCTCCAGGGGCCTCCCCGGCCCGCCGCGCAGCTTCGCGATCTCCTCCAAGGGCTGCCCCTCGCCGCGCGCCAGCCGCTCTTCGGCCCGCGCCAGGGCCTCGGCCAGCCGCTCGGGAGCGAACGGCTTGAGGAGATAGTCGACGGCGCGGATCTCGAAGGCGCGCACGGCGTATTGGTCGTAGGCGGTGGTGAAGATCACCGCCGGCCGCTCCTCCAGCAGCTCCAGCACCTCGAAGCCGTTCAGCTTGGGCATCTGGACGTCGAGCAGCAGGAGGTCCGGCCGGAGATCGTGGACCGCCTTGACCGCCTCGAAGCCGTTGGCGCATTCGGCCGCGATCTCGATCTCGGGATGGGCCGCCAGGTATTCGCGGAGGAGGAGGCGCGCGGACTCCTCGTCGTCCACGATCACGGCGCGGATCTTCCCCTCAGCGCTCATCGGTCTCCTCCTTGAGGGTCTCCTTTGGGTTTCGCCTCGACGGCCGGCAGCTCGACCTCGACCCGGAACCGGCCGGCCGAGGGGACTATGTTGAGCCGGGCCTCCCTTCCGTGGAGAGTGCGCAGCCGGGCGGCGACGTTGGCGAGCCCGACCCCTTCTCCCCGGGACGGCAGATGGTCGGGATCGCAAGGGTTCTCGACCACCAGCCGCAGCGCGCCTCCCGACCGCCGGGCCTCGATCCGCACCCCTCCCCCTTCCAGGAGCTGCGCGATGCCGTGGCGGACGGCGTTCTCGACCAGCGGCTGGAGGATCAGCGACGGCACCAGGCAGCGCCGGCTCGCCTCCTCGACCTCCTCCTCGACCCGCAGCCTCTCTCCGAAGCGGACCCGCTCGACCGCGAGGTAGCTCGCCGCGTGCGCCAGCTCCTCCTCCAGCGGGATGCTCTCCCGCGAGCCCAGCCGCAGGCTGCGGCGGAGGAACTCGGCGAGGAGGATCGCCATGCGCCGTGCCCCGGCCGGATCGCTCCCGGTCATCGCGCTGACCGCGTTCAGGCTGTTGAAGAGGAAGTGCGGATCGATCTGCGCCTTGAGGGCTCGCAGCTCGGCCTCGCGCGCCTGCACCCGCAGCTCCAGGGCCCGGCGCTCCGCCCGCCGCGACTCCTCCAGCGCCAGGAGGAGGTAGTGGACGGCGGCCGAGACCAGGTAGAGCGGCACCCCCAGCGCGAAGAGCTGAGGGGCGCGCTCCACGTAGCGGCCGGCCGCGCCCGTGAAGACTGGTATTTCGCCCAGCAGGGCCGCCCATCCCCAGCCGAGCAGGACCCAGAGAGCGCTCGACAGCACCGCTCCCAGCCCGTGGGACGCGGCGATCCGCGCCGGCCGGGCGGGCTGGAGGGGGGCCGTCCGGCAGACGTACCAGGCCGCGAGGCACAGGTAGGCATAGACGATGACGAGCGGGAGGGCCTCGGCCAGAGCCTCCCCCCAGGACGCGCCGGCCCAGCCGAGCAGCAGCGTGACCAGGGGCACCAGCGGCAGCCAACTGATCAGATAGAGGCCGAGGCGCCCCCGGCGGGCCAGGATCGGATGCACGCTACCGTCCGCTCTTCGGAAGGTTTTTGACTTCCACCGCGCCCATGAAGGCCAGCCCCGTGATGATGAGCTGCGGCGGGTTTTCTCCGTGGATCTGGCGCGTGTTGTCCTCGAAGGCCCCCATGAATGGCATGCCGCGCAAGACGACCTCCCAGCCCTCCGGCACGAAGATGTCCACCCCGCCCCAGAGGGCCAACGCATCGATCGTCGCCTGCCCGCCCGCCAGCCCTGCCTGGCGCAGGTCGATCTCGGCCGCGCCGAAGATCGCGCTCGCCGTCCCCCCGCGGAACGTCTGGCTGGCGAAGAGCTGCTTGACCCCTCCGAACATGGCGAAGGCGTGGACCTCGTCGCCGGGGTTGACGCCGCCCTGGCGGCCCGACCTGCGCCCCAGCTCCTTCCACAGCAGGTTGAGCCCGAGCAGCAGGATCAGCGCCGGGAACAGGAGGTCGCCGTCGAATTCGACCCAGTCCAGGACGTCGAGGAGCAGCCAGGTGCCGAGGAACACCAGGACCAGGCCGAAGCCGCGGTTCTGTCCCTGCGCGACTTTCGCGATGCCGAGCCCGATCAGCGCGATGGGCCAGTACTGGAGATAGTAGCCCGCGTCCACGGTCCCGTGATTGTCGAGGAGGAGGAGGAGGCCGAACAGAGCGATGAAGAACCCCGCCATCAGCCGGGGGGTGAGGCGGAATCCGCTTTGGCTTTCCATGGTCATTCTCCTTGGTTCTTGCGGGACGGCGTCCTCGCCGTCCACCGGACCAAGCTACGCGACCGGAAGCTCCCTGTCCCGGCCGGATCGGCGAACGGCGGATGGGGGCCGGTGAATAGCGGCCACCCTTCCGCCCGGCGATGAATCGCCGGGCTAGAAAGGCGCCCCGGTGGGGGCTTGAAGCCGGCTTGAGCCGGCGTCCTTCTTAGCCCGGGCATTCATGCCCGGGCTCTCCTTAGTGTTCCGCCAGGATGCGCCGCAGGAGGATCAGCAGGAAGATCCCCGCGACGGCGAGGACGGCGGGCATGACCCAGCGGCTCCACCAAGGGGCGCTCTTCGGGGCGTCCCCCTCCAGGGCCAGCTCGGCGGGCTGCCAGGGGCGGGCGAGCAGGAGGTCGCCGAGCGCCGCGAAGTCGTAGACGGGTTCCGTGAGGTCGGCGCCGGCCAGCAGGCGGACCGGCTCCTTCTCGCTCGTTTCCGGCCAGACGAAGAGGAGCGCGTCGCGCCGCCGCCAGAGCTCCGCGTCGAGGCTGGCGAGAGGCGGATTGTCGCCGTCGTGGAGCCGCACCGAGACGATCTTCGGGGCGGGGTCCGGCAATGACAGGACCGCGCGGCAGGGGAGCGGCGGCGTGGAGTCGCAGGCCCAGGTCTCGCGCGCCACAGGCGCCCGCTCCCGGGTCTCCTCCCTCCGGCGCAGCGGCCCCTCCGGCTCCCGGTAGCGCACGCCCACCGCCCTGCGGAGCGGCCGGCCCGGCGCGGTCAGAAACAGCTCGGTCAGAGGGAGGCCCGGCGCGGGCAGGATCACCTCGGCCTCGCTCTCGCGCGTCCGCTGGATCGGGTCCGGCCGCAGGCCGCGCTCCTCGGCGGCGAGCGCCGGCGCCGGCGGCGACCAGCGGAAGAAGGGGATCTGCCGGTCCCCGAGGGCCAGGCGCAGGTCTCCGAGATCCGGACGGGCCGCGTCATAGACCACGTCCGGCAGCTCCAGCCGGACCAGGTCGCCCGGCCGCGCGGCCGGCGCAGCGACCGGCCAGGAGGACTGGAAGCGGGTCTGCCCCAGCGGCGCGCCCGGCGCGGCGATGGCGGCCGGCAGCCCTGGGTTGGCTCCCGCCTTTTCCGGACCCGCCTCCAGCCACGCGGCTTCGCCCTCCCAGGCCGGGGCCGGCCGGCTCCGGCGGACCGATCCATAGG
The DNA here is from genome assembly GCA_036380715.1 of Thermoanaerobaculia bacterium. Lineage (GTDB taxonomy): Bacteria > Acidobacteriota > Thermoanaerobaculia > Multivoradales > UBA5704 > UBA5704. The sequence goes on from DASVEF010000315.1 coordinate 17,253, forward strand.
CCAGCGTGTAGGTCCCCGGCTCCTCGGCCTGGAACAGAGCGGTCCGGACCGCGAGGTCCGCGCCGTAGCTGACCAGGCGCGGAGCGGCGCCGGTGCCGTGGAGCTCCAGGCGGAGCACGGCCGCCGCCACCGGCTCGCTCCTCCCGGCTACGAAGTGCAGGGTCCGCTCGCCCGAGCGCTGCCAGATCCCTTCCGCCAGCAGATCCCAGCGCGCCTCGCGCGCCTCGTAGAGGCGGAAGCCCACCACCCCTTTCCCCGCGACCTCGAGAGTGACCCGGCGGAGGATCTGCCCGGCGGCCGGGAGGGCCAGCTCGCAGGCAACGGCCGCGGGTCTGGTCTCCCTGCACTCGGTGTCCTGGGTGGACGATGTCAGCGACGGTCCGCGCACCACTTCCACCGCCACGGCCGCGACCCGCGGAAAGCCGGCCTGCTCGGGCCAGGCGAGGCGCAGGAAGCGGTCCTCGGTCGAAGGGTACGAGAGAGCGGTCTGCTGCAACCCCTCGCTCTCCCCGATCCGGAAGAGGTCGCCGGTGGCGAGCGTCTGCCAGGTCTCGCCGTCCGGGCTCCCCTCCAAGGCGACCGACGGCGCGCTGGCCATCCGGCTCATCTCGAAGAACAGGCGCTCGTGGGGAACCGGCTCGGGGCCGGTGTCCAGCAACAGCGTCCATCCGTCCTTCCCCCGCTCCACCTTGAGGACCTTCGCCTCCTTGCGCTCGCTCCGCGGCACCGCCGGCTCGACGCGGACCGGCACCTCTCCGCCGTCCGGCGCGAAGACGTGGAGGTCCGCGCCTCCCGGCGCGAGGTGCTGCACCGCCGAGAGGTCCAGCGGCACCCGCACCCATCCCGCGGCCGGCACCTGGACTTGGCGGCTGTAGAGGAATCCGTCGACGGCGAAGGCCGGCGCGGCGAGGAGGGATACCGCGATGAGGACGGCTGAAAGGACCCTCACCCCCTGGCCCCCTCTCCCGATGGGAGAGGGGGAAACGCTGGATTGCTCAGGGTGGTGGCGCCCCTCTCCCATCGGGAGAGGGGACGGGGGTGAGGGCCCACGGCCGGCATGAGAGCTTCTCGGCCTCAAGCGCCCTCCCGAAAGACGAACCGCTGATAGATCCAGGCCAGAACCAGCAGGCTCACCCCCAGCCCCAGGAAGGAGAGCACTCGGTAGAGGTCGGACAGCTTTCCCGCGTCATACAGGAAGACTTTCGCCACCGCGATCAGCATGACAACCAGCGAAGCGTAACGCAACGACTTGACGCGGCGCAGGACCCCCAGGGCGAGAAGCGCCGTGCCGAACAGGATCCAGGCCGCCGAATAAGCGTAGCGCTCGGCCGCGGTCGCGGTCCCCGTATATAGATAGTTGCCGTGGAAGGCCTGCCGGACCTCCAGGGAGAGGAGGACGAAGGCGAGCACCAGGGTGGCCGCGGTCAAGATGGGCGCCAGACGCGAGCTGCCGCGCCGCCACAGCTCGGCCGCGCCGAACCCGAGGAGCAGGGCCGGCAGCCCGAAGGTCCAGAGCAGGAGGTTGAAGACCAGCGTCTCGCCGACCGCCTCGTGCGCCCAGAGAGGGTTGTCGATCACGCCCGGGCCGAGCAGCGCGGCCACGGTTCCCAGGCCGAGCAGGACGCGCCCTCCCAGCTCCAGGCTCGGCAGAAGGCGCTGCCGGTCCGCCGCCAGCACGCCCAGACCGAGGCCCAGCCAGGCGGAGATCAGCGTCCCCCATTCGGCGAAGCCGAGCTCTCCGCTCCCCGGATCACCCGGGTGATAGACCTGCCGTATCTCCAGCGTCACCAGGGCGAAGGCGAAGGCCAGCGCGCCGGCTTCCAGCAGGGTGGCGAACTGATGCTCGGCCGGACCCTGCCGGCGGGCGAGGACCGCGGCGGCGGCGAAGGCCACGAGTGGGATTCCGTAGCCGTAGAGGAGCCAGTTGAAGAGCGGGTGGTCGCCGATCGGGTATTCGACCACCGAGGCGTTGAGGAGCAGCCGCACGGCCACGCCGATGGCCACCACCCGGGCGAGCGCGGAGAGCACGGGCAACCGGAAGCGGCCGGCGAGCCAGACCAGCGCGGCCACCTCCAGCGCCCAGGCGACGGTCAGCCATTGGCGCTCCAGCTCCAGGGGGACCGCCAGGCTGGCGAACGTGGTGACGGCCACGGCCAGCGCGGCGAGCGCCGCGTTCATCTCCGGCCGCTCCCGTTGCCGGGCCACCGGAATCGCCGCCGCCAGGTAGAGCGCGGCGATCGCCAAGGCCCAGGGACCCCAGCGCATCTCCACCTCATCCGTCACCGAAGCCCACGCAAGGAGAAAGAAGGCGAGGCCCGACACGGCCGACAGCGAGGCCCACTGCCCGGCCGAAGGCGATCCGAAGAGGGCCGCGTAGCCGCCTCCGGCGAACAGCAGACCCAGCCCGAGCGCGGTGGCCAGCAGGCGGCCGGCCTCGGGCTCCTGGACGTCCCACCCCCAGGCGCCGAGCAGCACCAGAGCCGCGCCCAAGGCCACCCAGGCCAGCCCCTGGAAGTCCGGCCGCAGCCGCGCCAGCACCAGCGCGCCCGCCGCGAGCAGGCCGAAGTAGAGCCACTCTTGCGTGGAGAAGCCGGCCCTCCCCGTCACCAGGCCCATGGCGGCCAGGGCGCCGGGCACGGCCAGCCAGGTCAGAGCGAGCATCCCCGGCCCGGCCGCGCCTTCCGGGGCCTCCCGCGGCTGTCTGGCCAGGCCGGCGGCCACCACGCTGGCGGCCGAGAGGAGCAGGAAGAGGGCGAGCCAGGGCGCGTCCTCCGGCTGGAACGGCTCGGCCAGCCAGAGGAAGACCCAGAGCAGGCCGCCGCCGAGCGCCAGGGCCGCGATCCCGGTCCAGGCGCGCTTCCAGGAGACGGCCAGGAGGCCGATCTGCAGCAGGAGGAGATAGGCGAACAGCCCGCGGGGGCTCGGGTCTCCTGTCCTCATCAAATAGGGGGTGAGGAACCCGCCGATCAGGCCGATCAGCGCCACCATGATTCCTTGCCGCAGCGAGAGGATCACGGCCACCACCGTGGTCAGCCCCATCAGCGCGAAGCCGACGCCCGGCGCGATGAGGCCGTAGAGGTGGACTCCGGCCAGGAAACAGGCGAACAGGTCGGCGATGCCCGCGGCCGACAGGCCCTGGGAGATCCGCTCCGACGAGCGGCGCATGACCTCGCCGGCGGCCAGCATGCCGAGGCCGAAGAGCACCCCGAGCGCCACCCGCACCGTCGGCGACAGCCATCCGCGGTCGAACGAGTACTTGACCAGGAATGCCCCGGCCAGGGCGAGCGCGATCGAGCCGATCCACACCGGCAGCCGCGCCCCCAGCCGCTCCTCCAGGCTCGGCGCCGGCTTCGGAGGCAGAGGGTAGACGGGGACCGCGGGCTCGGGGGGAGGCGCCGGGGTTTCCGGGACCGCCGGAGCCTCGGCTCCCACCTGAACCTCCGCCGCGACCTCCATCCGGACCGGCGACGCGGCCTCCACGCGCACCGGCTCGGGGGGAGGGGCACCGGCAGACTCGGGCGGCTGGAGGGGCGGCGCCGCGATGCCGGCCCGCCGCTCCACCTCGGCGAGGTGGTGTTGCAGCGTGGCGATCTGGAACGTCAGCCGCTCGACTTGCCGCTCAAGCTCGTCCTGGCGGAGCCGAAGCGTGTCCGCAGTCCGCTTGTAGACGACGAGCGCCAGCGCGGCCAGGACGACGACAATCGCGGCCGTGGAGCAGTCCATGGGCTTTGGGGCGGGGTATTCCTGAGGATCAGGTCAAAACCAGACCGGAGAGATGGGGCCTTACCCGTGGGAACTACATACAGTTTACATGAAAACGGGCCTTGTCAACACAAGCCCCCGCCCTTTTCCTTATACGTATGAGCGGAGAGAAGCGTCCAGACCCCTCACCCCCGGCCCCTCTCCCACCCCCTCCCCCCAACCGGGAGAGGGGAGAAAGACCCGAAAACAGCGTGACAAGCTTCCCCCTCTCCCGGAAGGCCGGGAGGGGGTGGGAGAGGGGGTCAGGGGGTGAGGGCCCGCCGGTGGTCCTCGACCAGCTTCTCCACCACGCTCGGGTCGGCCAGGGTGGTGATGTCGCCCAGCTCCTCGTACTCGCCCGCGGCGATCTTGCGCAGGATGCGGCGCATGATCTTGCCCGAGCGGGTCTTGGGCAGGCCGGCGGCGATCTGGATGCGGTCCGGCGCGGCGATCGGACCGATGGCATGGCGCACCTGCTCCTTGAGCGCGCCGACCAGCTCCTCCTCGTCCCAGCTCTCGTACTCCGGCGTGATATTCACGTAGGCGTAGATGCCCGTCCCCTTGATCTCGTGCGGGAAGCCGACCACCGCCGCCTCGGCCACGGCGTCGTGGGCCACCAGCGCGCTCTCGATCTCGGCCGTGCCTAGCCGGTGGCCGGAGACGTTCAGCACGTCGTCCACCCGGCCGGTGATCCAGTAATAGCCGTCCTGGTCGCGCCGGCAGCCGTCGCCGGTGAAATAGAGGCCGGGGTACTGCGAGAAATAGGTCTCCTTGAACCGCCGGTGGTCGCCGTAGATCGTCCGCGCCTGCCCCGGCCAGGTGCCGCGCAGGCAGAGGTTGCCCGAGACGTTGTTGCCCGCCAGCTCCTCCCCCTTCTCGTCCACGAGCACCGGCTGGACGCCGAAGAACGGCAGCGTCGCCGATCCCGGCTTGCAGGGAGTGGCGCCGGGCAGCGGAGTGATCAGGATGCCGCCGGTCTCCGTCTGCCACCAGGTGTCCACCACCGCGCACCGCTTCCCGCCGACCACGTCGTGATACCAGAGCCACACCTCCGGATTGATCGGCTCGCCCACCGACCCCAGGATGCGCAGCGAATCGCGGCGGTAGCGCTCAACCCACTCGTTGCCGGCCCGGGCGATGGCGCGGATCGCGGTCGGCGCCGTATAGAAGATGTTGACTCCCAGATCGTCGACGATCCGCCAGTACCGCCCCGCGTCCGGGTAGGTGGGAATCGACTCGAACATCACCGTCGTGGCCCCGTTGGCCAGCGGGCCGTAGAGGATGTAGCTGTGGCCGGTGACCCACCCGATGTCCGCGGCGCACATGTAGATGTCGCCCGGGTGGTAGTCGAACACGTACTTGTGGGTCAGCGCGGCGTAGACCAGATAGCCGGCGGTGGTGTGGAGCACCCCCTTGGGCCTGCCCGTCGATCCCGAGGTGTAGAGCGTGAAGAGCGGGTCCTCCGCGGACATCCACTCCAGCGGGCAGGTCGAGCGCTGCCTGTGGGTCTCCTCCTCCAGCCACAGGTCGCGCCCGGACCTCATCGGCACGTCCTTGTCCGTGCGCCGCGCCACGAGGACCTTCTCGACCGTCGACAGCCCCTCGATGGCGTTGTCGACCGTGGCCTTGAGGGGGATGCGCTTGCCGCCGCGCAGCCCCTCGTTGGCGGTGATCACCATCTTGCACCCGGCGTCGAGGATGCGCCCGCGCAGCGACTCGGCCGAGAACCCGGCGAAGACCACCGAATGGATCGCTCCGATGCGGGCGCAGGCGAGCATCGAATAGGCGAGCTCGGGGATCATGGGCAGATAGATGCAGACCCGGTCCCCTTTGCGTATCCCGAGGCTGAGCAGGACGTTGGCGATGCGGGCCACGTTGTGCTTGACCTCGCGGTACGAGATGGAGCGGTACTCGCCCGGCTCGTCGCCGGCCCAGATGATGGCCGTCTTCTCGCCCTGGGTGGGGAGGTGGCGGTCGACGCAGTTGTAGCAGGCGTTGAGGCGCCCGCCCGAATACCAGGAGAAGTCGATCTCCTCCATGTCCACGTCCATGACATTGCGCGGCGGATGGAACCAGTCGAGGATCCCCGCCTGCTCGCCCCAGAACCCCTGCGGGTCCTCGACCGAGCGGCGGTACATCTCGCGGTATTCGTCCAGGCTCTTGATCCAGGCTCTCTCGGCGATGTGGGGCTTGACGGGAATCATGGGCTCAGGACCTCCTCCGGGTCGATGGACAGAGCCGGATTCTATAACCGTAAGGAGGCTCTCAAGAACCGTTGATTGAGATAGTCGACCCAGACGTTGGTACCGAGCAGGTACCTCATTCGAGGTCTGGGCGCGGTCCTGCTGGAGGAGGATCTTCAGGATAGGGGAAATCGAGGGCGCTCCCGGCGAGATCCAGGAACTCCCGGCTCCACGTCCGGCGGACAGGCTCCAGGATGACCCGATGCCCTTGACGGTAGATTAGAACCTCGTCCTGATCCTCGAAGCGGAATTCCTTCGGCAGCCTGACCGCCTGACTGCCTCCGCTCTTGAACAGCTTGGCTCGGTCGGACACGGCAATCACCTCGCGCCAAAGTATATACAGAAGTACCTACGTCGAGCTTCCGGCGCAGCGCCCTCCGCCGGTGCTCAGCGCCTCCTCCAAGTCGATGGACAGAGCCGGATTCTATACTCTGCTGTAGTGGCAATGAGGAGCGCCCAGGACTATGAAGATCTTTCTTGAGTTGCCCGAGGACATCGCGAGGCGCCTGGAGGCCGCATGGCACAACATGTCGCGTGGCACCCTGGAAGCCGTGGCCGTCGAGGGCTACCGCGACGGGGCGCTGACGCGCGACCAGGTCGGCCGGCTCCTCGGCCTGTCGTTCTGGGAGACGGAAGCGTTCCTCAAGGAGCGTCAGGCGTATCTGGCCTATACAGAAGAGGACTTCGAGCAAGACCGTAGAGACCTCGATCGCCCCATGCTCCGATGACGGTCGTCTCTCCTAGCGCGGGCTCGCGCTTGCCCGCAACCCAAGCGCCATTCCAACCCGGCCCAACGGGCCGGGAGACTCCAGCCCAGGGCTGAGGCCACAGGCCGATGCCCTGGGTCAACAGGTCCCCTCGGTCCCGCGGCCTGAAAGGCCCGCGAGAGACCTCTGGGCTAAACCGAGAGCTGAGTCGACTCCGGCAGAAACTCTCGCGGACCTTTCAGGCCGCGGGGGTTTGTCGCCTCTCTACC
>DASVEF010000316.1:0-12685 GCA_036380715.1 Thermoanaerobaculia bacterium
GCCGCGCCGGGACCGCCTTCTCCAGCGGGTGCATGGTGTAGATGCGGTACATGCTCCGCGCTTCCCGCCGGGTCACGGCCGCGGCGGCGTTGGCCACCGCCGCCACCTGCCGGCGGTCCGGGCCCTCCACGTCCACCTTGATGATGTTGGTGTTGGGGAGCACCGAGGCGCGGATCTGGTACTTGTGGAGCTCCCGGCCGTCGATCTTCAGCCGCCGGGCCGCGTCCGCGCGGGTCTCGGCGGTCGAGGGGATTCTGGCGAAAGTGGCCACCACGGTGCGGCGCTCCAGCGTGTCGAGGCTGCGCAGCACGTCCTCCGTCCCCGAGACCTCGGAATTGGGGATCACGGCCATGGTCGTCGTGGCGCGGTAGACCGGCTCCTGCTGCGAGGTGGCCCAGGCGGCCGCCCCCAGGGCCAGAACGACGGCCAGCAGGACGATCCACCAGCCGCGTGTCAGAGCTTGTCGATAGAGGTGGGACGAAGGCACGTTCCTGCCCTCCTTGGGATGAGTGGTACGGCAATGCCCTCCGCTCCGTGCGGGAGGCGCCTCCTACTGCAAGACGGGCACCAGCGGCGCCCAGAATCAGCCAAGCCCTCAATTGGCGCCGCGGGCCGAGAGGACCACCGGCAGCGTGCGGGCGAGGATCCCGAGATCCAGCCCGAAGCTCCAGTGGTCCACGTAGTCGAGGTCGAGCCGCATGCGCTCGGAGTCTGGAAGGGCGCTCCTGCCGCTGACCTGCCAGAGGCCGGTGATGCCCGGCTTGACCGAGAAGCGCCGGAGCTGCTCGCGCCGCGGGAACTTGCGGAAGTCGCACAGGAGCAGCGGGCGCGGCCCCACCAGGCTCATCTCCCCCTTGAGCACGTTGACGAGCTGCGGCAGCTCGTCGACGCTCCACTTGCGCAGCAAGCGGCCGAGCCAGGTGACCCGGTGGTCGTTCTCGATCTTCAGGAACGTCCGGTCCGCGAGGCAGGCCGCGAGATCGTTCTCCTCCCTCTCCGCCCCTTGGCGCATGGTCCGCAGCTTGTACATGGAGAACTGCCGGCCCTGATAGCCGATCCGCTGCTGGACGAAGACCGCCGGTCCCCGGCTCGTCAACCTGATGAGCAGCATGGTGAGCCCGAGGATCGGTGAGACCAGGATGAGCAGGAGGAGAGAGAGGGTCACGTCCAGGGCCCGTTTCGGGAGGGAGGAGACGGCCGGAGCCACCTCCAGGCGCTCGACCAGCCGGAGGAAGGTGCCGGTGTCATCCAGGGAGATGACCTGGGCCCGGGACCTTCCCGGCCAGGTTTCGTCGAGATGGATTTGGCGTGTGGAATCTTTCATCATGTAGATACGGCTATGAAGTTGTCGATTCCACGGCAGCGTTACAACGTCGCCGCAGGGTTGTCACTTCCGCGGGCTCTGCAACTTCAGTGCCGCACCTCAGAAAGTGGGACAGGCGGGCGCGGCGGAGTGGAACAGGCGGGTCTGGTAGAGAATAGGGGCGGACCTCCGAGAAAGGACCTTTCATGAGAGCGATCCGTAGAATGCTGGCTCCGGCCCTCTGCGCCCTGCTGATCTCGTGCGGGCATGCCCCGCTCGACGTACAGACCGCCGCCTCCGCGTCATCCCAAGAAGAGGCCCAGGAAGAAGACTTCGCCGGCCGCGCCAAGGCTCAGGTCCAGGCGAACGGGAGGATCAAGCCGGACCGCAAGCGGGCCAGGAACGTGATCCTGTTCGTGGGCGACGGCATGGGGATCACCACCATCACGGCGGCCCGCATCCTGGAGGGGCAGCTCGAGAAGAGCGCCTACGGAGGGGAGGAGAACCAGCTTAGCTTCGAGAAGTTCCCCTACCTCGCCCATTCGAAGACCTACCAGGCCAACCAGCAGGTCCCCGACTCGGCGCCGACCATGACGGCCATCATCACCGGCAGCAAGGCCAACGATGGCATGCTGTCGGTCCATCCGCGGGTCGAGAGGAACGACGACTTCGCCGCCGCGGCCGATCCGGCGAACCACCTGGAGACCCTCCTGGAGCAGGCCGAGGCCCGCGGGATGTGGACGGGGGTGGTCTCGACCGCCCGCGTCACCCACGCCACGCCGGGGGCCTGTTACGCGCACACGTCCCAGCGCGACGCGGAGTCCGACGCCAACCTCGCGAGCTTCAGCGCGCAGGCGTTTTCGACCAGCCCCGGTCTCAAGGACATCGCGGCGCAACTCGTCGACTTCCATCGCCGCGACGCCCGGATGAACGGGAAGACCAGCCCCGGGCTGGAGGTGGCGCTCGGGGGGGGCCGCTCCAAGTTCCTCCTGGAGACCGAGGACGATCCCGAGTACCCCGACCAGGCCGGCGAGAGGAAGGACCGCAACCTGACCGCGGTCTGGACCTCGCGGGGAGGCCAGTACGTCTTCGACAAGCCGGGGCTCGACCGCATCGATTCCGCAACGACCGGGCCGGTCCTCGGGCTCTTCGAGCCGTCGCACATGCAGTACGAGATCGAGCGCAACCGGGCGGCGGAGCCCTCGCTGACCGAGATGACCGAGAAGGCGATCCGCATCCTCCAGCGCGGCCCCAAGGGATTTTTCCTCATGGTCGAGGCCGGGCGCATCGACCACGGGCACCACGACGGGGTGGCGGTCAAGGCGCTGACCGAGGCCGTCGAGCTCTCCAACGCGGTGGCGAAGGCCGTGGAGCTGGCGGGGAAGGACACGCTGATCGTCGTCACCGCCGACCACAGCCACGCCTTCACCATGAGCGGCTACCCGGTGCGCGGCAATCCTATCCTGGGGCTGGTGGTCGCCAACGATTCGCGGACCGGCCTGCGGGAGCCCGGGCCCAAGAAGGCGCGGGACGGCAAGCCCTACACGACCCTCGGCTACGCGAACGGACCGGGAGCCGTCCAGGGGGAGCGGCCCGACCTGAGCGCCGTGGACACCGCGGCGCCGACCTATCTGCAGCAGGCGCTCGTGCCGCTGTCCTCCGAGACCCACGGCGGCGAGGACGTGGCGATCTTCGCCCGCGGCCCGCACGCCCACCTCTTCCAGGGGACGATGGAGGAGAACGCGATCTACTGGGTGATGGCCAAGGCGCTGGGTTTCTGGTGAGCCCTCACCCCCTGACCCCCTCTCCCGGAGGGAGAGGGGAAAAATGCATAGAAAATCGCAGCTTTCTTAGCCTTTTCAGAGATTTCACCCCTCTCCCTCCGGGAGAGGGGACGGGGGTGAGGGCCCCCTACGGCCGGATCACCACCTTCAGCGCCTCTTTGCGCATCATGCTGCGCAGCGCGTCCTCCAGCTCGTCGAGGGGGCGCTCGGCGGAGAGGAGCTCTGCGGTGGGGATGCGGCCGGCGGCGAGGAGGTCGAGCGCCCCCTCGAAGGTGGCGGGGCGGTGGTGGTAGGCGCCCTTGATCGTCAGCTCGGAATAGTGGAGGCGGTGAGTGTCGAGCGGGATGACGGTGCCCGGACGGCAGCCGCCGAAGAGGAGGACGGCGCCGCCCGGGCGGGCGGAAGCGAGGGCGTCCTCCCAGGCGACCGGAGAGCCGGTGGCTTCGATGGCCAGGTCGTAGCCGTCGCCGTGCCGCGAATGCTCCCGCAGGCGGTCCGCCTCCACGCCGTCGCGGCTCACCCGGACGGCCTCGGCGGCGCCCATCCTCCGCGCGGACTCCAGGCGCGGCGGGTTGGGATCGGCGAGCACGACGCGATGGCCGGCGCCGGCGAGCAGGCCCACAAAGAGGAGCCCGATCGGGCCTCCGCCGTAGACCACCACGTCGGAGTCGTTGTCCAGGCTGCAGATCTCCAGCCCGTGCAGCACGCAGGCGAGCGGCTCGGCCAGGGCGGCGACCTCGAAGGGGAGCCCTGCGGGGATCGCCCAGGTGCTCGCCTCGCCGAAGCGGCGGGGCACGAGGACGTACTCCGCGAAGGCGCCGTTCAGGTATTCGAGGGCCGAGCAGAGGTTCTCCCGGCCGCGCCGGCACCACTCGCAGACGCCGCAGGGCGCGGAGTTGGCGATCACGACCCGGTCCCCGACCTTCCAGCGCTCCTGCTCCGGGCCCACGGCGACCACGGTGCCGGCCATTTCGTGCCCGAAGGGAGCGGGCGGCCGGAGCATCCGCGGATGCCCGCCCCGGCGCAGGACCTTGACGTCCGTGCCGCAGGTCGTTGCCGCGCCGATCTTCACCAGCAGCTCTCCAGGGCCGGGCGCGGGGAGCGGGACCTCCCGCAGCTCGACCTTCTCGGGGCCGAGGAGGAAGACGGTGCGCTGGGTGTCCGGCAGACTCAGGGGGTCTCTCCCTCGGGGAGGAGCAGCACCTTGAGCGCCCTCCTCTCGCGGGCCAGCTCGACCGCTTCGGCGAAACGGGAGAGCGGGAGCTGGTGGGTAACGAGCGGCGAAGGGTCGAGGCGGCGGGTCGCCAGCAGGCGGAAGGCGTCACGCTGGTCGGCGAGCGAGCTGGAGTAGGTCGCGATCAGCTTCCGCTCGGACTTGAAGAAGGCGTTGAGGTCGAAGCCGGCGCGCTCCCCGCCGCCCGAGCCCTCACCTCCCCGGCCTTCGGCCGGCCCATTTCTCCCGTCGCCGGGAGAGGGGGCCAGGGGGTGAGGGCTCAGCGGAGAGGCATGAGCAAAAAGGACGGTCGTGCCTCCCGGGCGGGAGAGCGCCAGGGCGTCCTCCAGCGGACCGGCGCCGCCGACGGTGTCGAAGACCACGTCCGCGCCGTCCGCGCCCAGACCGCCGGACAGGGAGGTGACGGCGTCGCGGATCTCCGCGGGAGGGGCCGCGGCGTCGGCCCCGAGGCCGAGGGCGATCCGGCAGCGGTCCTCCAGAGGATCGGAGACCGCGATCCGCACAGCGGGAAACAGGGCCTTGAGGACCAGCAGGTGGAGGAGCCCCATGCTGCCGGCGCCGAGGACCGCCACCGCCGGCTCCTCACCGGGCAGGGCGATCTCCGCGAGCCGGGAGCGGCGGACGCCGCGCGCGACGCAGGCGGCGGGCTCCAGGAAGACGGCGGCCTCGTCGGACAGATGGTCCGGCAATCCGAACACCGCCTGCCGCATGGCCCGCTCGCGCACCAGCACGCTCTCGCTGAACCCGCCGGGGAAGAGCAGGTTCTCCCGGAAGGCGGGGCAGAGGGGCTCGGAGCCGCGCCGGCAGAGCGCGCACACCCCGCAGGCCACGTGGTGGGGGACGGCGACCCGGTCGCCGATGGCGTAGCCGACCACCCCCTCGCCCACGGCGTCGACGGTCCCTACGATCTCGTGCCCGAGGACCGAGCCCGGCGCGGCGGTGTCGTGCTGGAGCTTGAACAGGTCGGTGCCGCAGAGGCCGGCCACGCGCAGGCGCAGGCGGATCTCGCCCGGCCCGGGCTCCGGCCGCGGCCGGCTCTCCACGCGGACGGCTCCGCCGCCGGCGCACACGGCGACGGTCATCGTCTCTGCGGTCGCGGAGGTCGCCAGGGCGCCCATGGTCCCTCCGAATCGTATCTGTTTTCTCCCGCGGCGGAGCGAAGGGTGCGGGAAACCCCGGCGCGGTCCTTGCGTATAGACTCGCAACATGAGCCGACGCCGCAACGCACGCCGTCCGCGGCGGCTCCAGGTGCAGTTCTGGAAGCGGGGAGAGGCGCAGCCTTACCCTGGCTACACGACCAACCTCTCCGTCACCGGGATGTTCCTGGCCACCAACAGCCCCCAGCCGCCGGGAACCCGCCTGCGCATCGAGATCCTCGAAGGCGAGCGCGGCTTCGTCGTCGAGGGAGTGGTGGCCCACGCGCGCAGGACCCGCGGCGACATGACGCGGATCAGCCAGCCGGGGATGGGCATCCGCTTCCTGCCCGTGGAGGAGCTGGTGCGGGAGCTGATCCCGGTCGCCCCTGGGGAGATGGAGGAGATCCCGGACAACTTCCATTCGCCTTCCCGGCCGCAGATCCAGGCCTCGCCGGCTCCGCCTCCCTCATCCCTTCCGCCTCCCTCTCCATCTCCGGCGGCCCGAGCGCCCCAGGCGCCCCCGGAGCCTGCGGTCTCGATCGCTCCGACGCCGCTGCCCAGAATGTCCAGGCCGGCCAAGGGGACCGGAACGTTCAGCGTCCACTTCCTCAGCCCGGAGGAGTTTCTGGAGGTCTACCGGCGCGACATCGCGAACGGCGGCCTCTTCGTCTCGACGCGCTATCCCGGCCGCCTCCAGGAGACCGTCGGCATCGACCTCTATCTTCCGATCGCGGGCGCTCCGCCCGTCACCCTGCGGGCGCGCGTCGTCCAGCGCTTCGAGCCGCACGGGGATGACTTCGAGGCGAACCTGCTCGCGGGCATGGGGGTGGAGATCCTCGACCTGCCGGCCGTGATGGAGAAGCTGGGGCCGGTGGTGCAGGCGCTCGGCTGAGCCCTCACCCCCCCGGCCCCCCTCTCCCACCCCCTCACACCCTTCCGGGAGAGGGGGGAGACTGTATTTGCCTTGTGATGTTCCCCCTCTCCCGGCGGGAAGGGAGGGGGTGGGAGAGGGGGTCAGGGGGAGGGGGTCCGATTCGCCGCCGGCTCCAGCGGCGTTGTGGGCGTGGGCGTCGCCGGCGCTCCCGTCCCTCCCGTCCCCTGCGGATCGGCCGGCGGGCCGGTCACGATCCGCGGCATCATGGTGTCCGGATCGGGCGGCCAGGGGACCAGGAGCCCCTTGCCGATGCCCTGGGCCACCGGGGTGCCGTAGAGCTTGTCGGTCAGATGGATGGCGGCCTCGTAGCTGCGCGCTCCTCCCTGGGAGGTGATCACCTTGCCGGCGTCCACGAAAGTCACGTTGACCTTGAGGTCGATGCCCGGGAACATCTGCGAGAAGCGCTCGTAGTCCTCCGGGAACGTGGTCGCGGGGATGCCCTGGAGGAGCCCCGCCTTGGCGAGCACGAAGGCGCCGTCGCAGAGGGAGAGGACGTGCCGAGCCCGGCTCCCCACAGTGCGCACCCAGTCGATCATCGCCTGGTTCTGGAGATCCTTGTCCATGCTCCCGCGCGCGCTCGGCACCACCAGGACGTCGATCTGCGGGGCGTTGGCGAACCCGTAGTCCGGGATCAGCTTGAGCCCTTCGAACGTGGTCACGGGCTGGCCGTTCGGCGAGACCGTGAAGACCCTCATCCCCGGCTGGGTGTGGAACGTCGTGTGGTGGAAGACGTCGTACGGCGCCGCGAGCTCGGTGTTGTACACCCCGTCGATCACCAGGAAGGCCACCTGGAGCGGCCGGTCCTTGGGGAGGTCCTGCGCCGGTCCGGCCCCCGGCGCCGGAGGCAGAGGCGTGCCGGCCGAGGCATCCGGCGGCGTGGCCTCGGCTCCGGATTGGGGGAACGGCGTCTGAGGCGCGGGGGTGGCGATGGGCGGGGGAGCCCCGGCTTGGGCGCTCTGCTCCGGAGTCCCCTCCGGCTCCCGGGCCTGACAGCCGGTGAAGAGCGCGAAGGTCAGCAGGATCAACGAGATAAGGAACAGCGAATGGGGGCGTCTCATGGCGTTCTCCCTTGCCGTGGGAAGTCTGGACCCGGCAAGCCCGTTTCATCTAGCAAGAGCCCGGCCAGCCGCCTGCCACGGGCCGGGTATAGAATAGGATGGCAATTTCAAGGAGGTGCGAAAAGTGCCCTATAGCGAGTTACTGGTCAGGCCGATGCGCGAAGAGCTCACGAGCATCGGCGTTCAAGAGCTGCGGACCGCCCAGGACGTGGACGCCTTCATGGCGGACAAGAACGGGACCGCTCTGCTGGTGGTCAACTCCGTCTGCGGTTGCGCCGCGGGCATGGCGCGCCCGGGCGTCCGCTTGGCGCTGGAGCAGGGCCGCCGGCCGGACCGCGTGGCCACCGTGTTCGCCGGTCAGGACCTCGAGGCCACCGCGAAGGCCCGGTCCTACTTCCCGGACATCCCGCCGAGCAGCCCGTCCATGGCCTTCTTCAAGGACGGCGAGCTCGTCTACTTCATCCCGCGCCACCGCATCGAGGGGCGCGACGCCCACGCCCTGGCGGGCGACCTGACGGCGGTCTTCAACGAGCACTGCGCGGTCCCGGCGGCCTCGTAGATGGGGACGTTCCACCAGGGCAAGAGCGAGCTTCACGGCATCACCGTGGTCGTCGACACGACAGGGCCGGAGATCTTCGTCGGCCGCTGTGACGACGTCGACGACCGCGGCATCATCCTGGACGACGCGGACGTGCACCGGGACGGGGAGGGCGGCCGCTCCAAGGAGGAGTACGTCAAGCGCGCCGCCATGGTCGGGGTGTGGAAGAAGTACGACCGGCTGCTGATCCCCAAGGACAAGGTGGCGTCAGTCCGGCGGCTCGGGGAAGTCTAGAGTTCCCTCCCACCCGTCTTCGCCCCCCGGCCCCCTCTCCCATCGCCCTCCCTACCACCGGGAGAGGGGAGAAAAGCCTGTCCCCACGGGTCCTGGGGCTTCCCCTGAGGTCTGGGTGGGCATCCGGAGCCTCGGGGTGGCTTCCCCTGGGGTCCGGGTGAGCACCCGGAGCCTCCGTGTGGCTTCCCCTGGAGTCCGGGTGAGCATCCGGAGCCTCGGGGTGGCTTCCCCTGGAGTCAGGGTGAGCATCCGGAGCCTCCGGGTGGCTTCTCCTGGAGTCCGGGTGAGTATCCGGAGCCTCCGGGTGGCGTTCCCCTGGGCCGGGAAAGGTTCCCGAGCTTTAGGCGGACTCCTTAAGGGGATGAGGACGGACGGGCGGCGTTCCCGACGGTGTGGAAATCCTCCTGCCGCCGGAACACCCACTGCCTCTTCCCCTTTTCATCCAGATAGATGTCCTCCTCCTGCCGGCAGGGGAGGAGGAGGTTGTTCCACTCGGGGATCGGCGAGCTCGCCTGGAGCTCCACGGAGAACCAGGTGTTCGGCCGGATCGCCAGATCTCCTCTCACCGGTACCCCCTCCTGGCGGTCCCAGAGCCCGATGAGGGGGCCGGCGCCGTGGCCGTGGTCGCCGACCGGGTGCGAGTAGATCGTGCCGTTGATGCCGGCTTCGGCCATGGCTTTCCGCGCGGCGTGGAGCGCCTCGTTGCCGGTGCGGCCGGGCCTCATCTCGGCCATCAGGATTTCCTGGAGCCGGTTGCTGGCCTTCAGACAGGCGCGCAGCCCGGCGGGCGGCTGGCTCTCCCCGTCCTTCAGCACGTAGCCGAGGTGCTGCGTGTCCGTGTGCAGGCCCATGGCGATCACCCCGAAGTCGACCCAGAGGGCGTGGCCCTTGTCGATCACGCCCGCCCCCCACCCCTCGGCCGGCGCGGCCCGCTCCACGTTGGGCTGGAACCAGACCGTCATCCCCAGGTCCTGCACCTTCTGCCGCAGCCACCACTCGACGTCCTCGGTCGTGGTGACTCCCGGCCGGATCAACTCGCCGGAGAAGGCCGCGCCGATCAGCGCGTGGACAGTCTCCTGGATCTCGCGGTAGCGGGGGAGCATCTCGGGGATGCGCGTCTCGATGTAGCGGAGGGCCAGCTCCGGCCGGCGCACCACCCGTTTCAGCAGCTCCGCCCCCAGAGCCGCCTCCAAGGCCTCCCGCTCGCCCGCGTGCAGGCCGTCCGAAAAGGCGTGCACCGGATCGATGTTCAGCGCGATCGCCTTCGGGGCCGCCTGCTCGACCAGCTTGCGCAGGAGCTGCCACTGGGTGTCGCCGACCAGCTCTGCCCCCTGGACCTGCGGGTTCGGGTCCCGGTAGATCTTGAACAGCCCGCCCTGGTCACCGCCGCCGAGCGCGTAGCGCGCCACCCCCTTCTCCGGCCCCTGGTCGTGGAAGACGTAGATCGAGCGGCGCCGGGCCGCAAAGGTGGTGGGAGAAACCATGGAGAAGAAGACCGGGTCTTCCGCGTACTCGCGCATGGAGAGGATCCAGAGGTCGACCCCCTGCTCGCGCATCAGGGCCGGCAGCACCTGGGTCAGCCGCTTCTCCAGCCAGGCCTGCTGCTCCTGCGCCTGCTGGCGCAGAGGCGGGAGGGGGCGGATCTGGGGGACTGTATCGGCGGCCAGAGCGGAGGCCGCTAGGACGAGCGCCAGAGGGAAGGGAAGGACGTGCTTGTACATAGCTACGGGATCTTACCTCGGGAGGAATGTCCGGAGACTTGTGTCAAGCGTAGTTGACACGGTGTCTAGCTTGCTTTACATTCAAGTCCAGGAGGTCAACGCAATGACAACGACAACGGAGTGCTCCACCCGCCCCGAGACGTCGTTCCGTTTGCTGGTCTCGGCCCTCACCTTCGCCCTCTCCTATATTGCCGCGATCGCGATGCAGGAGATCTTCACCCTCCGCGGCCTGCCTGCGCTGGCCGTGTCGCTGCTTCCGGCGGCAGGCTTCGCCTTCTTCATCCTGGAGGAGGTGAAGCTCATCCGGAGCCTGGACGAGCTCCATCGCCAGATCCAGCTCGAAGCGCTGGCCATCGGCTTCCCGACGGCCATGTTGCTCCTCATGACCCTGGGCTTCCTCCAGAGGGTCGACCTCCTGCCGCACGCCCTGAGCACCATCCGCGACGTCTGGGGCGTGCTGCCCGTCTGCTACGCCATTGGCATGCTCTTCGCCCGGAGGCGGTATCTGTGATGAAGAACCGGCTGAAAATCCTGCGCGCCGAGCGGAGCTGGTCGCAGGCGGAGCTGGCGGAAAAGCTGGGGGTCTCGCGGCAGACGGTCAATGCTCTGGAGGTGGAGAAGTACGATCCGAGCCTCCCGCTCGCCTTCAAGATCTCCCGCCTCTTCGGCCAGCCGGTCGAGGAGATCTTCGATCCGGATGGGGAGGGACCGCGCTAAGCTCTCCGCCGGAGGAGAGACGACCATGACCCCGAACTTGATCTTCCTCGGCGCCCTCCTGGGCGCCGTCTCCGTGATCGCCGGCGCCTTCGGCGCTCACGCTCTGGCCGCGCGGCTGGAGCCGCGGGCGCTGGAGCTGTGGGAGACCGCGGCCCGCTACCTCATGTACAGCGCCCTCGCCATGGTGCTCGTCGGTCTCTTCGGCCGGCAGGGCGCGGCGCGGGGAGTCGATGGCGCCGGCTGGTGCCTCCTCGCCGGCAGCCTGATCTTCAGCGGGACCGTGGCCGCGCTCGCGCTGGGGGGACCCCGCTGGCTCGGGGCGGTCACCCCGATCGGCGGCACGCTGCTGATCGTTGGCTTCCTGATCTTCGCCTGGGCGGCGTTGCGGACGTAGGGGCGCAGCGAATACGATCGTCGGGCTCGCCGGGCGACCGGGGAGCCCTTCCATGGAGACTCCGATGTCGAATGCGATCTTTCCTGTCGCCGATCCGGTCAACGAGCCGGTCCGCTCATACGGTCCGGGGTCGGCGGAGAAGAAGTCTTTGCAGAAGCGCCTCGACGAGATGCTGCGCGAGGAGATCGAGATCCCGCTGATCATCGGCGGGCGCGAGGTGCGCACCGGCGACACGGCCAAGGCGGTCTGCCCGCACGACCATGGCCACGTGCTCGCCACCTATCACCAGGCCGGAGAGAAAGAGGTCAACGCCGCGGCCGAGGCCGCCAAGGAGGCCTGGCACGACTGGTCCGAAATGTCCTGGGAGGACCGCGCCGCGGTCTTCCTCCGCGCCGCCGACCTGCTCGCCGGACCCTGGCGCGACACCCTCAACGGCTCGACCATGCTCAACCAGTCGAAGACGGTCTTCCAGGCGGAGATCGACGCCGCCTGCGAGCTGATCGACTTCTGGCGCTTCAATCCCTACTACATGCGGAAGCTCTACACGGACCAGCCCTTTTCGCCGCCGGGGGTCTGGAACCGGGTCGAGTACCGTCCGCTGGAGGGGTGGGTCTTCGCGGTGTCGCCGTTCAACTTCACCTCGATCGGCGGCAACCTCCCGACCTCTCCCGCGCTGATGGGCAACACGGTGCTGTGGAAGCCGGCCTCGACCGCGGTCTTCTCCAACTACTACATCATGAAGCTCCTGCAGGCGGCCGGCCTGCCCGACGGAGTCATCAACTTCATCCCGGGCAAGGCCAGCAAGGTGGGCGACCCGGCGCTGGCCCATCCGGACTTCGCGGGCATCCACTTCACCGGCTCGACCCCGGTGTTCCAGTCGATGTGGAAGACGATCGGCGAGAACATCCCGACCTACCGATCCTATCCGCGGATCGTGGGGGAGACCGGCGGCAAGAACTTCGTGTTCGCGCACCCCTCCGCGAACGTCGAGGCGTACGTGATCGCGCTGATCCGCGGCTCCTTCGAGTACCAGGGGCAGAAGTGCTCGGCGGGCTCGCGCGCCTACGTTCCGGAGTCGCTCTGGCCGAAGGTCCGGGAGATGCTGGGCGACCTGGTGCCGAAGATCGACATGGGATCGCCGCTCGACTTCCGCAACTTCATGGCCGCGGTGATCGACGAGCCCTCCTTCGACCGCATCA
The DNA here is from genome assembly GCA_036380715.1 of Thermoanaerobaculia bacterium. Lineage (GTDB taxonomy): Bacteria > Acidobacteriota > Thermoanaerobaculia > Multivoradales > UBA5704 > UBA5704. The sequence goes on from DASVEF010000316.1 coordinate 12,313, forward strand.
TGCGCTACATCGATCACGCCAAGAATTCGTCCGAGGCCGAGATCGTGACGGGCGGCAACGGCGACAAGAGCAAGGGCTACTTCATCGAGCCGACAATCGTCCGCACGACCAATCCGAGCTTCAAGCTGATGCAGGAGGAGATCTTCGGCCCCGTCCTCACGCTCTACGTCTACGACGACGCGAAGCTGGAGGAGACCCTGGATCTGGTGGACACGACCAGCCCGTACGCCCTGACCGGCGCCGTCTTCGCCGAGGACCGCAAGGTGATCGACCACCTCTCGCGGCGCCTGCGGCACGCGGCCGGCAACTTCTACATCAACGACAAGTCGACCGGCGCCGTGGTGGGGCAGCAACCCTTCGGCGGAGCCCGCGC
>DASVEF010000317.1:0-69638 GCA_036380715.1 Thermoanaerobaculia bacterium
GAAGCTTCTCGGCCTTTGCAGAATGGGTAGACTGGCCAGCGCGTCATCGCCGGTGAGCGGCGCAGTCAGTCAGTTCCGCCTTATTCCCACTCCATCCGCAGGTTCAGTTGCCTGAGGTTGAGAGCCAGACAGACCAAGGTCCATTCCCCTGCCGCTCTGGCCAGCCCCCTCACGCTGAACTGCCGGAAGCCGAGCACTGACTTGATCCAACCGTTGACTGGCTCGACCAGTCCCTTGCGTCGAGCGTAGGTCTTGCGCCCTTTTTCGGTCGCGAGCTTCGCTTGCATCCGAAGGGTTGCCGGATTCGCTTGCGTCACAACCGAACAAGACTTCCCCTCCCGTCCCAAGGAAACATAGCCGTCAATCCCTTTGCTCTCCAAAGACTTGAGGTTGTCTTCCGACCGGTAGCCAGCGTCCGCCAGGATTGCACTCGGAATCCCCTGCGCGACTTCACCTGACATCTCAACCATTGGGAGTAACTGCTCAACATCCGCCGCGCTCTGTGTCACCTCGGCAGCAATGATCAGATGACTCTCAGCGTCTACGGCGATCTGGCCGTTATAGCACTGCTCAAACCCTGAGGAGGTCTTCATGATCCGGCTCTCCGGATCCGTGAAATTGTCCTGCTTTTTCTCGGGCGGCTCACCGAAAGGGCGCTTGGATTGACTCTTCTTCTCTGGAGTGCGTCCTGCCTTGCGATCCTCCTCCGATTGACGGCTCTTCAGACGCTCCATCGCCTCGCGGATCTTTGCCAGGCGCTGCTCGCGACGCTTCAACTCCGCCGGGATCTCCTCCCCTGAGCTCTCCGTACCATACAGAGCATCTTCCTGAGCATCGGTCTGCGAGGCCCGAGAGGTCAACTCCTCGATCTCTGCACGCAGACGCTGCTCTTCTTGCTGCATCCGCCCATAGCTCATCGCTTTGTGCCTGCTCGCCGACGCCTTCATCTTTGTCCCATCAATGGCTACCGTACCCAACTTCACCAGACCGACTTCCTTGGCTATCCGAACCACCTGAACAAACAACTCCCGAAACGCCAACAGGTGCTGCTGCCGGAATTCGGCGATTGTCCGGTGGGCCGGAAAGTTCTCGCACCCAAGGACTCGGTAAGCCACGTCTTCGTGAAGCTTCTTTGCCAACTTACGCGAGGAAAACGTACCCGTCGCATACCCGTACAGCAGGACCTTGACCATCATCCGTGGATCGAAGGGGCTGTTGCGCCTCCCATCGCCCTCGTAAGGCTCGTAAAACGCGCTCAGATCCAAGCTGTCGACCGTGTCAGAGATGAAGTAGGCCAAGTGGCCTTCAGGAAGCCAGTCCCGGGGAGAAGGGGGCAGCAGGAGGTTCTGTTCCGGACTGTAGCGACGAAACGTCGTGCCCATGAAGCTATTCTAGCGCGAAGTCGACACGCGCCTCACTCGACGACAGGCAAATCCCAAAATGGCGAGGCGGCCCACAAGGCCGCTCTACCCTAATTCCTGCCGCGCAGGCTCCTAGCCCTCGGCTTGGCGTTGGGCGGCGGCCTGCCGCTCCAGTGGGCGGCCGGTCTCGTCAACGCGGCGCTGTCCGTGTCGGAATACGGAAGTCAGTGGGACCCCAACGGCGCCGAGCCCGATTACGGAGGCCGCTGGGACCCCAACGGATAGACGCCCGGCACTACCTCGTGCGGCACTACCTCGTGCGCTGGGGCGCGATCTCGGCGCGCCGGGTATCCCCCGGGGCCGGCGTCCTCCGGCTCCCCTCCTGGGTCCCCGGGACGGTCGTGCCGGAAGCGGCGCCCCCGGCGCTGGACCACTACCGCCGCCAGCTCCTGGCGGCCGGCCTCGCCCAGGGCCAGGGCCGGCTCGACGAGGCCTGCCGCCTGCTCGGCCTCTCCCGCCACCACCTGCGCGCCAAGCTGAAGCGCTACCTCCTCACCGGAGCCGGAGCCGAGGAGGCACAGTAGCCGGCGGGCGGGCTCCCGAACAGGCCTGACGGGGCTGGCTCACGAGGTCTCGTGCGCTCTCGCCGTCGGCTCGTGAAGCGCCGCCGTGGCCTCGTGGGTGCCTGCCGTAACCTCGTGAGGCGCCGCCGTGGCTCGTGGGTCCTGCCGTGGTCTCGTACGCCGCCGCCGTGGCCTCGTGAGTCACCGCCGTAGCCTCCTACGTCTCTGCCGTGGCCTCGTGAGCCACCGCCGTGACCTCGTGGGTGACCGTCGTGGCTCGTGAGTCACCGCCGTGACCTGTGCGTCGCTGCTGTGGCCTCGTGAACGACCGCCGTGGCCTCGTGCGTCGCTGCCGTGACCTCGTGAGCGACCGCCGTGGCCTCGTGGGTGACCGCCGTGGCCTCGTGGTGACCGCCGTGGCTTCGTGCGTCGCGCACGCCGGTTCGGTGGGAGCCGCCGACACGCGGCCTCCGGCCCCGCAGATCCTTCGCTTCGGGCCCTTCGCATCAAGTCGGCTTCAACTTGGCTGCAAACCGTCCGCCGCCGGCCGAGGTCTCCAGCCGCTCGCGGACCTCCAGCGCCTGCCGGCGGTAATACCGGGCGGTCTCCACCGCTTGCAGGGCGCTCGCCTTGCGGGCGGCCATCTCCAGGTAGACGGCGGCCTTCTCCCACTGGCCGGCCGCCGTAAAGTGGTAGGCCAGCATCTCGCAGGAGCGCTCCGTCCTGTCGCCGTACAGGGTCTCCAGGGCGGCGCCGACCTGGCCGTGCATCGCCTGGCGCCGCAGCGGGTTGATGTCCTCGTAGATGGCGCTGCGGATGCGCGGGTGCGCGAACTCGAAGCTCCCCCGGCGGGCTCCGCGCGCCCACAGGACGATGTCCCGCTCGCGCCGGCCGCTGCTCCAGTAGGGCGAGAACTGCCGGATGAGCCACCGCTTGAGCATCAGCTCGAGCCCCACCTCGACGACCAGAGGGTGCTCTTCCCCGGCCTTCTCCAGCAGTCCCGATTCGAAGCTGCTGCTGGCCACCGCGGCCAGGGCCACCAGGCGGCGGGTCGAGGTGGGCAGCCGCCGGATGCGGCGGAGGATCATGTCGTCCAGGCCGCCGGTACGGGGGAGGTGGAGAGGGCCGGAGTCCCCCGCCAGCCGCCAGACTCCGCCCTCCCGGGGCACCAGGGCCCCTTCGTCCCACAGGAAATTGATCAACTCGGCGACCGCCAGGGGCAGCCCGCCGGTGCGCGAGGTCAGCAGGTGGGCCAGGACCGGCGCCTGCTCTTCTCCGACGAGAAACTCCGCGATCTCGCGCAGGGCGGACGGAGGGAGGCGCTCGATGCTCACCACGGCCGGGGGTCCTGCCCGGAGGTCCCCGAGCCGCGACAGCGGATGTTTGGGGTCGACCTCCGCGGGCCGGTAGGCCGCCACGATCCAGACCGGGCAGCGCTCCAGCCGGACGAGCAGGTGTTCCAGGAGGTCGAACGTGTCCCGGTCCGCCAGGTGGAGGTCGTCGAGCAGGAGGATGAGGGGGTCGCCTTCGCCGGACCCATCGCAGAGCTCCTCCAGGAAGCGGGCCACGGATTCGAAGAGCCGTTCGCGGCCCACGCCCTCAGGCAGCGGCGAGGGGACGGGCAGGTCCGGGCGCAGCTCGCAGAGCTCAGGGAAGAGCAGGGCGAGGTCGGACAGCGCCTCGGCCGGGAGGGAGGCCAGCGCCCGCTCGGCGACCTCGCTCTCTTCGGCGATGGCGTTGCCGAGCACTTCGCGGAAAGGCAGATAGGGGACCGGCGCCGCCAGCTCGTAGCCGCGCCCCTTGAGCACCAGGGCGCGCCGCTGCGAGGTCACCGAGTCCAGGAACGACTTGATCAGCCGGGTCTTGCCCACTCCGGCCTCTCCCGTCACCAGGGTGAGCCGTCCCTCTCCCTCGAAGACCCGCTGCCAGGGCTCGCGCAGAGCCGCCAGGGCCTCGGCGCGGCCGACCAGGGGGACGAGGGGACCGATCGGCTCGGCGTCCTCCACCGGAGCGGCCTCCTCCCGCGCGTCGAGGAGGATGGACTCGTACAGCGCCCGCGTCTCCTCCAGTGGCTCGACGCCCAACTCGTTCCGCAGCAGGGTCTGGAGCTTCTCGTATTCGGCGAGAGCGCGGCTGCGCCGTCCGCCGAGGGCGTGGAGCCGCATCAGCTCGCGATAGGCCTCTTCGGAGAGCGGCTCGAGGGCCACCAGCCGGCGGGCGTAGTGGATGGCGAAGCGGTGCTCGCCGCGCCGGCTGTAGAGCTCGGCCAGGATGCGGAGCACCTCGACGGCGGCCTCGCGCAGGCGTTCCTGCTCCGCGACGAGCCAGTCCTCGAAAGAGAGGCAGTCCTTGACGAAGAAGCCGGCGAGCAGCTCCCCCCGGTAGAGCTGGGCGGCGGTCGTGAGCTGCTGCGGATCGGAAGCCTCCCGGCCGCGCCCCCGGCGCAGGGCATCCTCGAACGCCTCGACGTCGAGCCAGACCCGGCACTCCGGATTGAGCTGGAGCCCCGCGTGGCTGCTCAGGATCGGCGGCTGGGGAGAGCCGCCGCCGGGCAGGACGGACTTCAGGTTGTAGATCGCCTGGCGCAGGGCGTGCCGGGCCGCGTCAGGGTCCTTCTCCGGCCAGAGCAGGCCCGTGAGGTGATCGCGGCTGAACGCCCGGCTGCGGTGGCAGAGCAGGTAGGCCAGCAGCGCCCGCACCTTCTGGGATTCGAAGCCGCCGACCTGGCGTCCCTGCCACCAGACCTCGAAGCCGCCGAGCAGGCGGACACGCAGCTCGCCCGGCTCGGCGAGGAACGCGCCCGGACCACCGGATGGGGGTGCCCGCCGCGGACCACCCCTCGGGGAATCCGTTTTCTTCGGCATACGTAAGCGACCTTCGACTCCTGATGTTAGCAGCCTCGCCAGGGTCCGGCGCCCCTGACGATCTCCTGACGATCGTCGCGCAGACTCCTGACGTGCGCGACACGAAGGACCAGCTCCCCCACCCTCAGGCAGTCCCCGCCAAGAAAGCCGAGCGTCCTTCCGGCTCGTTCCTGGTCCGCGTCTGGCTGGAGCCGCGCGAGATCGAGAGCGAAGAGCCGACCGTCCGCGGCTTCGTCCGCAACCTCCAGACGGGCGAGGAGCAGTACGTGCGCGACCCGCGCAAGGTCGGCGAGATCGTCCTCCGCTACCTGCGTGGGCTCCGCTCCGAGGCCGGCACCTCGGCCGAGCGTCAGTCCCGCAGGAAGTGACCGCGCCTCGGGTTTCCCATGCGCGAGGAGCGCTCCTGACGATCTCCTGACGGCGGCGGTTCACACTGGTCCATATAGCTGTCAGACCGACGAAACGGCGAACTCTGGCGTAACCGATTTCCTCCGGGTGCGGTCTGGGAGTGATGGAGGAGGGATTTGAAATGACGATCCAATGGATTCACGGGATGAGAAAGAGAATGGCTACGGCCTCCCTGCAAAGGCGCATCAGTGTTCTGGGAGGGTTGCTCGTGGCAGTTGCCCTGCTTGGCGGCGCTCCGGCTACGGCTCAGAGCCTGCATTGCCTGCCGACCTGCAGCTCGGTCGATGGGCGGTTCCTGGCAGTGGCGAACGGCTCCACCCTAGTCTCTCTCAGCGGGGCGAACCTGGAGCTCCAGATCTCGGTTCCAGCCGGCACAACGAGCTTCCAACTCGGGTTCTTCGATGGAGATGCCCGGGGCGTAGATCTCATGGGTGTGTCTCACTGGGACAACGGTTTCCTGAGCGTCTTCAACTACACCTTGATCGCCGACCCCATTGGCGACCGGTCTGGTACGACGGTGATCGAGCTACTGCCCGGGATGCCGTTCATCCCTTCGACGATAATGCCGGACAACGACTGGATCGACTTCACCGTCGTAACAGGTCCTGAGGCGCAGTCGCCGAGCGGCAACTTCTTCTATCGCCTCCAGATCGAGTTGACTGCTCCTTCTCTCACCGTTGCCAATGCTCTAAAAGTCCGAACCTCCGCGATGGTGAGCGGCACCGCGCTGTTCCCCACACCAAGCCCGTTCTCGTACATCGCGAACTTGGCGGGTGCCGCCGATTCGCGGATCGTCTATCCCAGCTTCCCTGCGATGACACCCACAACCTATGACGGCACATTCCAGTTCTTCTTCGATGTGCCGATTTCGCAGTCCAACTTGGCGGTCTGGGACGGAGACTTCGATCGGGGCAAGTACGATGGTACAGAACTGGATACGGATGACCCGGATACTCCCAACGCTCCGTTCCGGCCATCGTGGTCAACGGTCGACGCGATACCGGAGGGTGTACCTGCCGGACTCGGCCCTAGTACGGGCAATCCGCCGGACGACCGCAATCCCGCAAGTACGGGCATCTACATCCAGAAGACGCCTTCCGTCCGTTACGACCTACTCTTCCCGGACAGTCAGATCTTCGCCAACGAGAACCCGTCGGGCAACCAGGAGTGGGAGCGCTTCACGATTTCGACGGCTCCCTTCGACGATACGCAGATGGACTACTCGACTTCCTTGATCCCTGCGGGCGTTTACGAGCTTACTGTGCAAGGAGTCGACATGCAGAACCTGAATGCGCTTGTGTTCCCAGGGCGTGTCCTATGCGTGGACTCTGAAGGGAATTCCTGCCAGCCGATACGCCCCTTCCTGGTAGGAGACACTGTCTTCCTTGACCATGACGGCGACGGCGACCAAGACCACGGGGAGCCCGGGCTGGCCGACGTGACGCTCGAACTTGTCGACGAGCTCGGTTTCGTACTCGGTACGGCAACGACCGACGCCGACGGACACTACACGTTTCCCGCTGAGGCCGAGACCTACGAGATCCGGATCACGGCGTCGAATTTTGACGCCGGGGGCGCGCTCGAGGGCTACGTCTCCACGACCGGCGACCGGCGGACCGACACAGTCATTGACGACAACGTGCTGACCTACGACTTCGGCTACCGCGGGACCGCGAGCCTCGGTGACCGCCTCTGGCTGGACGCTGATGGCGATGGCGCGCAGGAATCCGGCGAAGCCGGCCTCAACGGCGTCACCGTCGAGCTGCTCGACGGCTCCGGCAACATCGTGGCCATGACCACGACCAGCGGCGACGGCAACTACTCCTTCGACCACCTGGCACCGGGGACCTACACGGTCCGTGTTGTTGCGGCCACGCTGCCGGTGGCCAACTTCACCCCGACCTACGACCTCGATGGCACGGGCACACCCAACGTGGCGGTGGTCACGCTCGCCGGCGGCATTATCCGCTCCGACGTGGACTTCGGCTACCTGCAGCCCCCGGCGCCGGGCACCGGTACCCTCGGCTATTGGAAGAACCACTCCGAGGCCTGGCCGGTCCAGCAGATCACCATCGGCGGCGTGACCTACACGAAGAGCCAAGCGGTCAGCATCATGGGCACTCCCGGCCGGGGCGACAAGACCTATGACGTGTTCAAGCAGCTCGTCGCCGCCAAGCTCAACGTTCTGGTCGGCAACGAGGCGAGCTGCATTAACGCCACAATCACCGCGGCGGATACCTGGATGACCACCTATCCGCTCGGCAGCAACGTGCGGAGCAGCAACGCAGCCTGGGTCATCGGCGGTCCGCTGCACCAGAGGCTGGACGACTACAACAACGGGAGATTCTGCGCTCCCCACCGGGATTGATGCGCCAGAACGCTTACGAGGGATGAAAGCGGGCCCGCAGGGAACGGACCCGCTTTCTGTCTGGAGATTCCGGATTCGGCGAACTTTCCAATATAAGTACCCGCACGGCGATTTCAGTAAACCGTCCGCCACGGCTCATCGGCGGACTTACGATTAGGTGGAGGAGAATGAGCGGCATCTGTGGACTGGTCAACCTTTCCGGCTCGTCTATCGAGGCTTGGTATCTCCAGCGGCTGACGGAGGCTGTCTCGCGCCGCGGACCGGGAAACGTTCAGCACCGCTCTCTCCAGGAAGGGTACTTTGTTCACCTGAATCTGATGCCGGCCGGAAGCTCCGCTCCTCCACAGCCGCTCCACTGCCAGCGTCATGAGGTCTGTCTCGTCGCCGACGCTCGGCTCGACAACCGTCAGGAACTGCTCGAATGCTTGGAGGAGAACGCTCCCCGGGCAGGCCGCAATGCGTCCGACGCAGAGATTCTTCTCGCCGCTTACCTGAGCTGGGACGAGTCCTGCACCGAACACCTCCTCGGCGACTTCGCCTTTGCCGTATGGGACAAGCGCAAGCGGCGACTGCTGTGCGCCGTCGATCCTCTCGGAGTCAAGCCGCTCCACTACGCGCGCGTGGGATCTCTTTTCTGCTTCGGGTCCGACGCCTTACAGGTCCTGGCCCACCCCACTTTGTCCCGCAGCCTCGATGAATCAGCTCTCGCCGACTACCTGACGGGCCATCTGGAAGATCCTGGATCCAGCTTCTTCCGGGGTATCCGATCCCTCCCGCCGGCTCACCGGCTCGTCGCTACCGCCGGAGGGGACCGCACGGTTCGCTACTGGGACATCCCTGCAGCGCCTGAGACTTGCGCCGACGGGAGTCGCAGCCCCGAGGGCACGTTTCTGGAGATCTTCCGGCAGGCCGTGGCTGACCGCCTCCGCACCCCCGGCAACGTGGGAGTGGCCATGAGCGGAGGTCTCGATTCCTGCTCGGTGGCCGCCGTGGCCCACCGCATCGCCGGAAGCTCCGGTCAGCGGATCCGGGCCTGCTCTCTGGTATTCGATCTCCTCCCGGATTGCGACGAACGCCCGTATATCCGGGCCATGTCCGAAGAGCTAGGGGTCGAGGTCGAGCCTTTTCTGGCGGACAGCCTGTGGGACCTGGAAGTCGGACCGCGTCACAATCTCGACAGCCCATTTCCTGGATGGCCCTCCTGCTACGGTCTGATGCTCGAGCGGCTCACTTCCCTGGGAGGAGGCGTCCTTCTGACAGGGCATGGCGGGGACGACCTTTTCCGGGGAAGTCCTCTCGTTCATGCCGATCGCCTCCGACAAGGAGATCTGGGGGCTCTGTCCGGCGTCCTCCGTTGTGCCCGGCACCATCGGGAGTCATCCTGGCGTACCTTTTACCGACTGATCTGGCAACCGCTATTCCCCAGGATTGACCACGTTCTCCGTAGAGCTCTCCTCAGGCAATCCCCCTCGTTGGCTCCGCAATGGCTCGCCCCAGGCTTCGTCCGCCGCACGCGCGACGCGGAGCCACGGAAATCCCGGGTTCCGGATTTTGGATCTCGGAGTCTGGCGGCACGGCAGATCTACGACAATACGCTCCTCATACCCTGGTATCGGCGCATCGTGCATTGGCACGACCGAAATGCCGCCGCGTACGGAATCGAAGTGCGTCATCCGTTTCTCGACCGGCGGCTCTTCGAGCACGTGCTCTCAATCCCTCCGGCTCTGCTCCACGAGCCCGGGAGCTACAAGCCGTTTCTACGCCGGACGATGAAGGGTGTCCTCCCAGAAGCGGTACGATGTCGGCCGACCAAAACTCGATTCCGCAGCTTCCTCGACTTCGTCCTGCAGGAGCGGGAACGCCACAGGATAGAAAGCCTGCTCGTGGATTCCCGGTCGAGCCGCCTTGGAATCATCAACGCCGGAGAGCTGCGGTCCGCCTTCCAACGGTTTTGCGAAGGAACCGCTCCCGCGGAATGGCGGGGCCCCCTCTGGTACGCTGTTACTCTAGAGCTTTGGCTGAGGCGTCTCGAAAACCTGGTCGGCGAGTTCGAGCTCGGCGAAGCGGAGGCGGAGGAGGCCGCCGCCTGATGGCTGCCAGAGTCGGGGTTGCACATGCGCCAGGGAAGTGGGACCATGACCGATAACGACGGTGACCGCGAATACCCCGAACGTCCTCTGCCTGCACCCGCGAGAGGTGCACTCATGCGCCGGAAACCGTATAGATCTCCTCACCTGATCGAGTGGGGAACGATTCAGGCTCTGACGAAAGGTACGCAAGCCAATATCGAGGATGACGGATTCTCTGGCTCTGGAGCGGTCTGAGCCCATCGTTGCTATGACAGCTTCATGCGACAACTCCAGGATCTCTGCAGTCTTCGGCTTCAACCTGGCTAGCGATTTTCCCTTCGCCGGCCGCCTAGTTCCGGGAGACGGCCCTCCGGACCTGACGCTGACAATCACCCTTGGCCCCATGGTCGTCTCAGACTGGAAAGGCTTGGTTCCGGTCTACCGGAGCCCGGCGCAGATCCCCGATGGCAGGAACACGGTCTGCCTCTACCGGTGGGGAGACCATGAAGTCTTTCACTTCTCCCGAATTGCCTCCTTCTCGTTTACCGAACGCTCGATTACCTGCCAACCCTACGGCCCGTTCTCTGAGGCGGCCGAGGTTCGCTTCCTCGGCCCGGTCCTCGCCTACTGGCTCGAGCGCCAGGGCCTACCCGCGCTCCATGGCTCAGCGGTCGAGGCCGGCGGCCGGAGCGTCGCCTTCCTGTCCTCTCAAGGTGGCGGCAAGAGCGGGCTGGCCGCGGCGATGATGAAGCTCGCCGGCTGCAAGCTACTGACGGATGACATCCTGGCCGTCGAGGAGTCGGAGGGCGCATTCCTGGCACGCCCCGGCTATCCCCAGATGCGGATGTGGCCCGATGAGGCGGAGCACTTTCTGGGTTGCTTTGAGGACCTGCCGCGGGTGCACCGTAATTACTCCAAGCGGTGGGTCGAGGTGGGTCCCGGCGGGCTCGGCTCCTTTCAGGATGCTCCGGCTCCCCTGGCCTCTATCTATCTGGCCGCGAGGAGGAGGACCGAGGACACGTACGACCGGATCGAGGTCCGTCGTGTCCATCCCGCAGAGGCCGTCATCGAGCTGGTGCGGCACTCCTTCGCTCCCCATCTGGTGGAGGCGGCGGGCCTCCAGCCCGGCCGCTTCGACACCCTGGCCCGGCTGGCGCAGCGAGTCCCCGTCTACCGCCTCTCCTATCCTTCCGGATTTGACGAGCTGCCTCGCGTGGTGGAGGCGGTCCTGAGGTCTCCAGGGATCTCCAGCAGGGGTTGAAACGGGGACGGCTCTCCCTGGGCCTCTCCCACCGGCTGGCCGTCCAGCTCGACCCAGGCGTGGGCCAGGAGCTGATCCCCCTCCCGCCTGACCCCGATCCGCAAGTCCGCGGCAAAGCCAGCGCGTCCGAGGAGCCAGCGCAGGCCCAGGGCGCGCGGCAGGCAGGTCATCCTCTTCAGATGATGGCGGGATGCCGCGGCGGTCGCCCAGACGCAGCGGGCCACGACGCAATCGTCTGAGGAACGCCGGCCTTTCTGCACAGGAGTCAGCAGGCGCTCCATGCGCGCGAAGGGCAGCCAGCGAAGCCCGAGGCTGGCGATCCAAAGGACGATCCAAGCCTGCGCGAAACGGATCCAGTCCTCTGGAGCGAGGCTCAGGGCCCGGCGGAGAGTCGGGAGCTGCATCGCGCCATTATCGCAGGTGAGCCTCTCTGGAGGCCTCCATCCTTCTTTGTAAAATCGTCCACCTCCATCAGTCTCCATTGAAACTGCTCACGAATCGAGCAGCGGGCGACAACCGAGTGCGCAAAGGTGTGTCAACCCGAAAAAACACTTGAATTTTCAACCTGTCTGCGTTCTTGTTGCGCACCACGAAGGCCACCCGGTGAGCAATCGAGGCGGTTTGCCGCTCAAAGTCGATTTGATAATTTCTACCCAGAAAAGTGGTTGACTTTGAATTTTGTGCCTGCTAGCTTCCTCCTACCAAAGCTAAAGTGGCAGTCGTCGTAGGCCACCCGTTGTAGCCGACGCGCCGACCCCTCATAGGGCCGACCGTCCCCACGCCAGGACCGGGTAGTCCACGCCCGTTCCGTAGTGGCTTTCTTCCAACCGGGGTAGGGGTGATGGTGGTGGATCGATTCCATAGGGATCTGTGCAAATGTCTACGAGCGTTCTGGTTCGGCGTCCCCTCGTTTCCGTTTTCCTGCTGATCGCCTTCTTCGCAGGTCTCTTCAAGTCAGACTCTGCGCTCGCCGCCTACGGTGTGCCGGTGCCCTCGCAGCTCCGGCTCACCGTGCGCGAGACCGCCGGCATCGCGCGCAGCGGCGAGGTCGTGCGCTCCGGCGTGCCGATACCGCGCAGCCTCGACCTGCGCAGCACAGCGCCCCTCGCCGTGGTGGACGCCTCCGGAACGCCCGTTCCCGCAGACTTCCAGGTCACGGCCCGCTGGAACGCCGGGCTCGACAACACCTCGGCCCCCATTCAGTGGCTGCTCGTAAGCTTCCCGGCGACGGTGAGCGCCAACGCCAGCGCCACATACCGGATCGTCACCGACGGCTCGATCGCCAACCCGGCGCCGGCGCGTCCGCTGCGGCTCACCCGCAACGGCGACGCGATCACTGTCGAGACCGGCGCGGCGATCTTCCGCTTCGGCGCCAGCTCCGGCGCGCTGTTCGACGAGGTCCTGCTCGACGACGGCACGCGGCTGATCAACGGCGGCAGCCTCACGCTGCAATCCAACGGCGCGTCAGCGGGGCACCCGACGACGCGCAAGATCTGGATCGAGCATGAAGGCCCCCTGTTCACCGCGGTGGTGATCAAGGGCGCCTACGACATGCCGCCGGTCGGCAACGGCGGGATCGGCTCGATCCGGCGTTACGAGTTCCGGGCCGGCTCCTCCACCGCGATCGTCCGCCACGCAGTGGCCTGGGAAGGGATCCTCGGCTGCCAGGGCTGCACGAAGACCACGGCCGGCACGCCCAACGGCGTCAAGCTCGACCAGGTGCGCGACGCGCTGACGGTCGAGCTCGGCGGCGCGGCTGCGGTGACCGCCGTGGGCGACTTCGACTCTCCGGCCGTAACCGGCGGCGGGCCTGCCTCGGTCCGCCAGCTCCTGCGCGCCAGCCGGACCGCTCCGCTCCGCTTCGAGGCGCAGACCGCCGGAGGGTCCACGAGCGGCGACCACGCCGACGGCGGCGTGCTTGCCGCGAGCGGCCCGCGGGGCGCGGTGGCGATCGCCCTGCGCCAGATGCACCGCTACGAGCCCCAGGCCTTGCACCTGCTCCCGGACGGCTCGCTGGCCGTCGACGTGGCCGGCGACCAGGTCTGGCTGGCCCATCACCAGGGGCTCTTCGGGACTCTGGCCGTGTCGGCCCTCCCGTCCGGCCCGTCGCGCGCGGACCTCGACCGCCGGGTCTGGGCGCCGCTCAACCGGCCGCTGCGCGCCTGGGCGGACTCCGACTGGTTCGCCGCCTCCGGCGCCGTCGACGAGATCCCCGTGGGACCGCTGCCGGCCAGCCTGGCCTCCTACGACACGCTGATCCCTTCGGTGCTGAACCGCACGATCCAGCAGAACGACCTCCTCGGCCTCTCCGGCCTGACCACCTTCGGCGTCTATCCGCGGTACTGGGGCAAGGACGGAGCGCCGGGCGAGATCGAGTGCAGCGCAACCAATGATCCGACACCGAATGAGACCTGGGACAACAAGTTCTGGTGCACGACCTGGACCGACTACCACAACGCGGCCGCGACGGTCCCGATCTGGGCCATGCGCAGCGGCGAGGTGGAATGGCTCGACGAGCTCGCCGTGCCGGCCGCGCTGCGCACCCTGCACACCCAGATCATGCAGTGCAGCCCTACCGAGAAGTGGTTCTACTGCGGCCAGGCGCCCGCCGGCTACGGCGGCTACCGGCTCGACTTCAACAGCTCGCACGCCTACTTCGACAACCTGTACCTCTACTACTGGCTGACCGGCGACTCGACCGTGATCGAGATCCTGCGGCGCGGCGGCGAGACCATGCGCCGCCACATGTGCGACACCCGCGGCCCGAAACCGGTGATCGAGCCGGTGACCGGCCCGGGTGGTCCGCGCTGCGGCCCGGATCACATCTCCACCGGCGCCAAGTTCTACGACCGCGTGGCCGCGCAGTGGCTCAGCGCCTTGCGTTTCCTCGGCCTGGCCAGCCCGGACGGCACCTTCCTGGAGGACTTCAGCGACGGCCTGGCCCGCGCGGCAACCCAGAACTACGTCGAGGTGCACAAGCCCGGCGAGAGCACGGCCTATGGGTTCCTGGGTGAGCGCGCGGTGGTGCCGGGGACGTATCTCACCGGACACCTGTGGCAGTACGGCCTCCTCGACTCCAATGTCATGTTCCGGCTCCAGCTCGACACCGGGGATGCCCCGATCGGCAACCCCGCCCTGCCGCCGAGCCGGATCATGGCCGCCGTGACCCGGATGCTGAACGACATCGAGCCCACCGTGGACGGCGACGGCTCGATCACCGGGAGCTGGCCCCAGTACCTCCAGTACTCCTATCTGGACGCCCGCATCGGCGGCGTCCTCTCCACGGTCGCGCCCGCGCCCAACGACCGGTCGCTCTACACGCCGGAGAAGGCCTGCTTCACCGCCCTCTTCCTCCGCTCGGGCGAGCAGACGAACGACGCGTCCCTGCTCGCCCGTGGCGAGGCGCTGGTCCAGCAGACGCTCACTGCCGCGACCAACGATAGGGTGCCCCTCGGCAAGCTCCACGGACAGTACCTGTCGCGGCTCCACGCGGCCATCGCGCGCCTGACCAACACCGGAGGCACGCCCCCACCGCCGCCTCCGCCGCCGACGGCCCCGGCCGCGCCGAGCAGTCTGGTGGCGCAGGCGCTCTCCCAGGGCGAAATCCAGCTCACCTGGGCGGACAATTCGGACAACGAGGAAAGCTTCCGCGTCGAGCAGTCGGTCAACGGCTCGTTCCAGGAGATCCGGTCGCTGCCCGCCGGCTCCGCCTCCACCCGGATGACCGGCCTGACCGCGGGCGCGACCTACACCTTCCGCGTCCGTGCGGCCAACACCGCCGGCTTCTCCGGGTACAGCAACACGGCGAGCGACACCACTCCCGCGCCGCTGCCCACGCCTCCGGCGGCGCCGGGCAGCCTCGCGGCCCAGGCGCTCTCGGGGACCGAGATTCAGCTCACCTGGCAGGACAACTCCGGCAATGAGGACAGCTTCCGCGTCGAGCAGTCGATCAACGGGATCTTCCAGGAGATCCGGTCCCTGCCCGCCGGCTCCACCTCCACCCGGGTGACCGGCCTGACCGCGGACACGACCTACACCTTCCGCGTCCGCGCGGCCAACACCGCGGGCTTCTCCAGCTACAGCAACGTGGCCAGCGACACCACTCCCGCGCCGCTGCCCACACCCCCGGCGGCGCCGGGCAGCCTCGTGGCCCAGGCGCTCTCGGGGACCGAGATCCAGCTCACCTGGCAGGACAACTCCGGCAACGAGGACAGCTTCCGCGTCGAGCAATCGATCAACGGGGTCTTCCAGGAGATCCGGTCCCTGCCCGCCGGCTCCATCTCCACCCAGGTGACCGGCCTGACCGCGGACACGACCTACACCTTCCGCGTCCGCGCGGCCAACACCGCGGGCTTCTCCGGCTACAGCAACGTGGCCAGCGACACCACTCCGGCCTCGCCGGCTCCCACCGTTCCGGCGGCGCCGAGCAACCTCGTGGCGCAGGTGATCTCGAGCACCGAGATCCGTCTCACCTGGGCGGACAACTCGGCCAACGAAGACAACTTCCGCGTCGAGCAGCTCATCAGCGGGACCTTCACCCAGATCCAGATCCCTGCCGCCAATGTGACCACCACCCGGGTCGGCGGCCTGAAAGCGAACACCACCTACACGTTCCGGGTACGGGCGAAGAACGCCGCCGGCTACTCGGGCTATAGCAACAACGCCTCCGTCACCACGCCCAAGAAGAACCCGAACGCGCCGGGCTCCCTGCGGGCGGTGGCCGTCTCCGCGACCATCGTCGCCCTGACGTGGGTGGACAATTCGACGAACGAGACCGAGCTCCGCATTGAGAAGCAGGTCAACGGCGTCTACCGGGAGATCCGCAGGCTGGGGGCCAACCAGACCAGCGCCCGTATCGCGGGCCTCGCTCCAGGCACGACCTACTCGTTCCGCGTGCGGGCGGGCAATGCTGAAGCCCTTTCGGCCTACAGCAACGTCGCCCGGACGACCACGCGCGGCAGAGCTCCGTCGACGGCGGTCGACGCGCCCAGCCGGCTGACCGGCCGCTGGACCGGCGGCGGCAACGTCCTGCTCCAGTGGCAGGACAACTCCGACAACGAGACGAAGTTCCACATCTACCGGATGGTCAACGGCGTCTATCAGGAGGTCCTGACCGTGAGAGCGAACCAGACCAGCGTCCGTGTCACAGGCCTCCGGACGCGCGCTTCTTACAATTTCCGGGTCCGGGCGAGCCGCCATTCTACCTACTCCGACTACAGCAGAGGAACGAACATCAATACCTTCTGACCGCTCTCCCTTGGGTCAGAAGGCGCGGCCGGCCTCCGAGCCGGCCGCTTTTTTTTTACTCGGTGGTGTCAAGGCAGGCGTCTTGCATCTCTGAAGCCACGATCTGGGCAAAGTCTTGGGGGTATCGCTGTACGGCGCCCACGTCGAGGGAGGAAAGGGATGATAGAGACTGAGGAAGGAGGCGCGCCACGGGGCGCGGAGGGGACGATCCTGGTCTTCGGCCTGCCCCGATCGGGAACCTCCTGGCTGGGCAAGGTCTTCGACAGTCATCCCGAGACCCTGTACCTGCACGAGCCGGACAAGGACATCTGGCAGGCCGGTGTGCCAGCAGTCTTACCCGCCGAATGGGTCGAGGAGAGGCGGGAGGCGATCGAGGCCTTCCTCCAGCAGGTCCTGGCCAACCGCTCTCTGGGGGTCACCGGCAAGCTCCCCCAGTTCCCGAAGAGCTACCGGTCCGCCGGCCGGCGCCTGCTGCGGTCGGCCTTCTTCGCGGCCAAGGCCCTGCCGCTGGGCCTGGAACGGGCCATCCGGGTGCCCGACCTCGTCGGCCGGCGACATCCTGTGCCCCGGCTGGTGTGGAAATCCATCAACTCGGTCGGGCGGCTCGGTGCCATCCTCCGCGTGCTCGCGGGGTCGCGGGCGGTCCTGATCGTGCGCCACCCCTGCGGTGAGATCGCTTCGATCCTGCGTGGCCACGCGGCCGGCAAGATCACGGACATCCATCCGAGCGAGCAGTACCGGGTCTTCGAGGAGCTCGTCGGCACCGCGTCGGGGCACGCCTACGGCCTCACGGTCGAGGACCTCCGCGCCATGCACCCCTTCGAGCGCCTGGCCTGGCGCTGGGTGCTGTTCCTCGAGCAGGCCATGGCCGACACGGAGGGGCTCGCGAGCTGCCGCTGGCTGCGCTACGAGGACCTCTGCGAGCAGCCGCTCGAGCGGACGCGCGAGCTGTTCGGCTTCGCCGGGCTCGGCTGGCACTCCCAGACCGAGGAGTTCCTCCGGGAGAGCACGGACGGCGAGAGCGACCACTACTTTGCGGTGAAGAAAGATCCTCGCCGTTCGGTCAGCAAGTGGCGGTCCGAGCTGTCGGAGCGCGACGCCCAGCGCATCCTGGACGTCGTCGCCCGGAGCCCGATCGGGCGCCTCTACCTCGACGAAGAGACCGCGAGTCGTGCTCAGCCAGCCTCCGATGACACCCGCCGCTCCGGCAAAGGGCTGTCCTCCCCGCGCCTCGCGCCTTCTCTCAGCCCGCCGGTGTAGCCCCTTCCCCGGCACGCCTCTCGCAAACGTCTCCGGGCATGCACCGCCGGCTATACGCCATCGGCTGCCTGGCCCTGATCCTGGGGTGCTCCCCTTCCGAGGACCGGCCTTCGCGCGGACCTTCGGACGCGGCGTACTTCGACTACGTCCGCCAGGCTCCTGAATTCCGGCGCGTCCGGCAGGACCCCGCCCTGGCCGTCGGCCGCTGGGATACCTGGCTCTACATGCCTTGGCGCTATCGCTGGAAGATCGGCACCGGCGAAGAGGGGGGACGGTTCTCCCAGCTCTACGGGATCAACGGCGGCGTGGCCGATCACGGGCGCGGCCCGCTCGACTGGTTCGCGCACTGGAACCTCCGCTTCTACAACGACCACACCGCCGGCAAGGGGGTGCTCTTCCTGCAGCCCCACCGCCGGTTCGACAAAATGATGCGCGATCCGGGCGCGGTCCGGCCGTGGCCCGTCGGCGACTACATGCTCGGAGACCTCCGCGACACCATCCGCCGCAACATCCGGTCGGTCCGCGACAGCCCGTTGCGCGTGGCGTATTCGTTCGACGACGAAATCTCCACCGGCTCCCTGGTGCGGCCGATTGCCTGGAGGATCAACGACGACAAAGCCGCGTACGAGCGCTGGCTCCGTTCCTACTACGGCCAGGGCGCTCCGAAGCCGAGCTACGTCACGCCGGACCAGACCCGCAAGGAGCTGCGGGAGCGCCTGCGCGAGATCGACCTCTCGCCCTTCCTCGACCGCATGACCTACAACGACTCGGTGTGGGCGAACCTGCTCGGCGAGCTGGTCGCGATCTGCAACCAGGAAGACCCGGCCACGCCCTGCGGCTTCGTGGGCGGCCAGGGGCCGAGCCTCTGGGGCGGCTACGACTGGGCCAAGCTCTCCAAGAAGGTCCAGTTCGTGGAGGCCTACGACATGGGCTCCGCGCCGGAGATCGTCCGCTCGTTCAACCCGGCCATTCCCCGGGTGACCACCCATCACCACAACGACGACCTGGGAGCCGGCAACGACAAGTGGATCGCCTGGCACTACTTCGCGCACGGCCACCGCGGCATGGTCGGCTGGGTCCAGGGCTGGTTCGAGCCGGACGGCCGGCCTCTCCCCTGGCTGACCCCGTTCGGCCACACCCTGCGCGAGCTCGGCGGCGTCCAGGGACCCAAGCTGGTCGGAGCGCACTGGATCCACGACGGCGTGGCCCTCTACTACTCCCACCCATCAATCCAGGTCTCCTGGATGCTCGACGCCGAGCCCCACGGCCGCACCTGGGTGAACCGCAACGACGACTACACGCTCGGCACCTCCCATCTCGTGCGGAAGGCGTGGGAATTCCTGCTGAACGACGCCGGGCTCCAATACAACTTCCTATCCTACGACGGAGTCGTCCTGCGCGGCGTACCGGCCGAGTACAAGGTGCTGATCCTGCCGGCCTGCTACGCCCTCTCCTCGATCGAGGCGCGGCGCATCGCAGACTTCGCGGACCGGGGCGGCACGGTGATCGCCGACTTCGCCTGCGGCCTCTTCGACCCGCACGGCCGCGGGCGGCGGCGCGGAGCCCTCGACGACCTCTTCGGCGTGCGCCACGACGGCCGCGAGACCCGCAAGGACTTCTTCGGCGGCGAGCTGTGGGTGGAAACCGATCAGGACGCCGGCTACGACTACGAGAGATTCCGCGAGCTGTTCGCGACGACCCGTCCGCGCGTGCACAACGGCTTCGCCATCGCCGAACGCAAGCTGCCGGTCGGCGCCTCTCGCCAGCAGGGGAAAGGCCGGGCCGTCTACCTGAACCTCTCGCCGCAGCGCTACCTGATGCACCGCGAGGAGGGGACGGCCACGGACGGCCACCGCCGGACCTTCCTCGATCCGGTCCGCGCCGGCGGAGCCGTCCCCTGGATCCGGGCGAAACCCGTCGGGCCCGCGCGCATCCCGCCGCTGGAAGTCACCTACTGGTCCAAGGGCGGCAGGACGTTGGTCTTCGTGCTCCAGAACGTGCCGATCCGCGTGGGCCTGAGCGGCGAGAACGGAAGCGTGGGATTGGTAAAAACGCGGCTCCCGGTCGAGATCCGCCTCGCCGCGCCGGTGACCGGAGCCATCGACGAGCGCACCGGCCGTCCGCTCCCCGACGGCGACTGCTTCGTCCTCGACATGGACACCACCGAAGCGCTCTTCTTCAGCTTTGTGGGAGCGCCGCCGCGGCCATAGCGTCTCCTCGCCTGTCACGAACGCGCCGGCTACGTCAGCGGAGCCGCGAACCACCAGCGATGACCTTCGGGGTCCCGCGCTCCGTACTCGCGCTGGCCATAGGGCATGTCCTGCGGCTCGCTATCGATATGAGCGCCGGCGGCCCGGGCGCGCTGGTAGTGCGCGTCGACATCGTCGACGAAGACGACGAGGCCGGAGCCCGCCACGCCGGGCGTGTGCGGGGAACCGAGGCCGTGCTCCTCCGTGACGCGGTGCATCCAAATCGCGTTGGCGCCTGCACGGACCTCCGCATGGATCGCCTGGCCCTCGGCATTGCGCTCGACGCCGCCGGACTCGAAGCCGAAGGCCGCCACGAGAAAATCGTGAGCCGCAGGGATGTCCTCATAGACGAGGAGAGGAATGACCCGCTCGAATGTGGACATGGCTACCCCGCCTTCCCGGCCATCTTCGCCGCGGTCTGCTGCGTCATGGCCGGCACGAGCCCCAGCGACCGGGCATACACAGTGACCTGTCCGCGGTGGTACATCTCGTGGGCGATGGCGAACCAGAGGCCTTTCAGGCGGCTCTGGTCTCCTCCCTGGGTCTTCATGGTCTGGGTGGCGAGGGTGTCGCCGGCTTCGCGCAGGCGCCGGGCTTCTTTCTCGCCTGTGGTGCGGAGCAGGTCGAGGATCTCCGCTTTGGAGTGCGCCTTGGGATAGCCGGCCATGTGCTGCGCCCGCTCCTGTTCGTTCATGACGCGCATGAAGGAGCCGTCGGGGCGCAGGATCTCGCCCACGAAGGCGACCCAGAATTCTGCAATGTGGGAGGCCACTTCGCGCAGCGTGCGCGCTTCCGGATCGGGACGGTAGTCCCAGTGCTCTTCAGGGATGTTCTCCAGCTCCGCGATCGTGCCCGCCCGGAACACCTTCCAGGTGCCGATGGCTTCTTCGACGAGGCTCATGGGAAATCTCCTTGTGAAAAGGAGGCATGATGCCGCCTCAGTTACGCCGGACCAATCCTATGGCGGGAGCTCCCGGGAGTCAAGCAAAGCAGAAGCCGTGCGATATCAGGGCTGAAGGAGCAGCGAGACGTGGAGCGGCCAGGGGTAGGTCCCCGGCTTCGCGTCCGGCTGCAGCTCGAACCGGTACCAGAGCTCCAGGACGCTGCGGCTCGCCCCCGGCCAGCGCCGGTGGAGCCAGCCGCCGGGACGGCTCACTTGAGCTTCGATGGGCAGCCCCCGGATCAGGATCAGTTTCAGCCACGACGCCTCTTCGGCGACCTCGAACCTCAGGAAGCACCCGGACCGGGAGTTGCTGAAGATCCACAGGCGCGAGCTGACCGGGATGTCGGCCCAGCCGCGGCGGACATCCTCCGGAGTCAGCGTGACCTCCTTTGGCTCGTCGCTCCGCTCCAGGTCCGCATGGACCGGTACCATCGCCTGGACCGTGGAGGTGTCAGGCAGGACGTGCCTTATACCCCAACCGGTCCGCCGAAAAAAAGGCGGGGTGGCGACTCGGCCTGGACGACAACGCAAGCCGCCACCCTTGGAAGAGACATTCATCGACGGCCAGCCTCAGACGCAGACCCGCTCCACCGCGTCGCGGTTGACGTAGCAGGTCGCCCCTGGAATCAGAAAGAGGAGGAAGCGCTCGCCTGGCGCGTTCAGCATGTCGGACACGCGGGCGCGGCTCGACGGCATCAGCGAAAGGAATTCGCCGATCAGCTCATCGCCGTTGCGCAGCAGGAGCCTGGCCGCATGCCGCGTCGCCCCGACCTGCTCGCGGTATTCGACTTCCGGCAGCGTCCCAGAGACCTGGATGTAGGAGATCCAGGCCAGGTTGACGAGCTGCACCTGCTGCTCCACCTTGCATGCGAGGAACACGGTATCCGGATCGTTCAGCCGTTCGCCCAGGCTCTCGCGCCCCGATCCATAGGAACCTGTCAGCCGGAGATAGAAGCTGGCTGCGAAAGAATCCCCGTTCGACAGGAACACGTGCGTCATCAGGCCCGCCACTCCCACTCGGTACGGCTCATTGTGCTGGGGGCGCGCAGCTCCATTTTCTTTCAAAAGGTTCATCGGTGACCCCTCCTTGCGATTGCGTTTGCCGCAACGATGTGCAAGGGGAATACCAACCAGGGAGATCCCTGAAAACCCTTGCTTTTCGAAGAGAGTCTGCCCTTCTGACATCCCGGATCTGGACGAGGTGTCCGGCTACCGGACGACGGCGGGGCTGGCAGGGCCTGTGTCGGGAATCTGGACGCGGGCGTCCAGATTCTGAACACCGGCCGTCGGCGCAGGCGGCAGCAACTCCGAGACGCAATCCTTTGAATCCACGGTGATTTCCGCCTTCGAAATCCTGCCGAAGCAGGTGGCACAGGTCGTGCTCTCCCCGATGGCGCATCACAATCACGAGAACGGAGGTGCTATCGCACAAAGCTTGAGCAGAACAGAAGCAGTGTGTGGGCCTCCCGGGTTGTGCTCACAGGGCCCGGGAGGCCCGCTGTAGAGAAACGACGACTCCCCGCAAACGGTCATAAACATTATTGGAGATTCACATCATGACCCTTAGCATGACTCGCAGAATGGTTTTTCTGGGATCGGCCGGCCTGCTTCTGATCGCCGGCACGGCCGCCGCCCAGACCACGGTGACGCTTCCGGACACCAGCCAGACGACCACTCTCACGGCCAGCGTGAGCGAGCAGGCGCGGGTCACGGTCCCGGCCGGCATCACCTTCAACGTCACCGATGTCGCCAACAGCACCGCCGCCAGCTCCGCCTCGGTGACGGTGAGCAACATCGTCCTCGCGACCGCCACGAAACAGGTCAAGGTTTCGATCCAGGCCGGGGCCGCGTCCTTCACCCCTTCGGTAGCCGGTGCCACGACCTGGTCGGCCGGCGATGTCACCTGGAATGCGGCGACCTGGACCAACGCGACGGGGGCCTCCGGCAGCCTGAGCAACAGCGCGTACAGTGCGGTCGCCACCTGCGACGCCGATGCCGCGAGTTGCAGCACCACGGGCCTCGTGTTCACGCTGGGAGCCAAATCGACCGTCAAGCGCTCGGGCAACCACACGCTCTCGGTCACCTGGAAATTCGAGAGCATCGGGACCTAGTAGCCTGCGGCGGAGAGCGGGCGGGGCGTTCCCTCCCTGGCGCCCTACCCGCTTTCTGGAGGAGATTTCCCTATGAAAACAACGGTCGCGGCAGCACTCATCGCCGCCCTGCTCGCGCTGGCGGCCGGCCCCTCCAGGGCCATCGAATTCACTTCCAGCTTCGACAATATCAAGATCCAGGCGCAGCCCGGAGAGGTCGTCAACCGCGGGTTCCAGCTTCAGCTCGGGCCGGGGCAGCGCCCTGTCCATTTCAAGGCTCGGGTCGAAGACTGGTGGCAGAGCGAGGACGGCAGCCAGTCCTTCTATCGCGAGCCGGGGACGCTCTCCCGCTCCTGCGGCCGCTGGATCTTGTTGAATCCCGTGGAGACGGCCGTCGAGCCCGGCGGCACGCTCCACATCCGCGTCACGACCGCGGTCCCGCAGGACGCCGGATCCGGCGGGTACTGGTGCGTGCTCACGGTGGACGAGCTGCCGGACCCGCTCGCGCCCCTCCAAGGGGTCGGCGTCCGCTTCCTGGCCTCGATCTCCATCGGCATTTTCGTCGAGATCGCCCCGGTACGGCGGCAGGCCGCCATCACTGCGGTCGAGATCTCCAGGCCGCAAGCCCGGATCACCGTGCGCAACCTCGGCGATGCGCCGCTCGGGGTGGACGGCCGGATCGAGTTCCTGAAACCGGGAGAACAGACGCCCGTCGCGTCCGCCGCCATCTCGCGGGCCACCGTGCTCCTAGAGCCGGTGCCCACCCGAGTGCTGACAGCCGAGCTCCCTGGCCCCGTGGAGTTGCCTCCGGGCCGCTACCGCGTACAGGTGATCCTCGACGTGGGGCTGGACTATTACATCGGTGTCCAGAAAGAGCTGGAGATCCCTCATGAGGCTCCGCGGCCGGGCCGCTAAGGCCCTCCTGGTCATGCTAGCGCTGCGCGCCGCGGCCCCGGCCGAGGCCGGTGGGTGGCGGATCGCTGTCCGCGGCGCGGACCTCACCCGCGCCGCGGATCCGGTGGAGTCGGCCGGCGTCGTGCTGGTCGACCTGGCGGCCCTCGCTCCGGCCCTGCGCCTGGCCGTACGGGTGGACGGACCGGAGATCGCGATCCGCGACGCCGAGGACCGGGAGTGGCGGGGCGCCCCGGGAGCTTCTCTGCTCGCGGCTCCGGGACGCACGATGCACCTGGAGCGGCCGCTGCGGCTCGACGGCCGCTCGATCCGCGTGCCGCTCGCCGCGGCGGCCGAGCTCGCCGGCCTTACTCTCCGGCTGGAGCCGTCGGCGAAGCGAGCGGACCTGACGCAGGCGGAAGCCTCCGGCCCCGCGCTCTCCGCGCCCGGCGGCTGGCAGGCGATCTCGCTGCCCAAGCAGCCCGCACCTCTGGCACCGCACGCCGAGTCTCGGCCTGCCGCCGGCAGGCTCGACGGGACTCATCTCGACCACGCCCGCGAGAGTCTGCGCTTCGGCCTGGGCCTTGGCCACGTCCACGGGGCCGACTGGGGAAGCGAGATCGCGGCCACGGGCTCGGTACGCGGGCTCGAGACCCGCCTCGCCGGATTCCTGACCGCCGGGCCTGCCGGGCTCGAGCTCTACAGCGGGCATGCCGCGCTGAGCGACCCGGAGTCGGGCTGGGGCGCCGAGGCCGGGGACCTCTTCAGCGAGATCTGGGGCTCGGCCCAGGGCTTCCGGTTGCAGCGCGGATCGAGCGGCCTTTCCCTCTATCTGCCGGATCCGCACAGCGGGAGCCGGGATCTCGTCCTGGCCCTCCAAGGCGAGGCCGGAGCGGGCGAGCGCGTCGCGATCGCCGGAGAGCTCGCAACGGACGGATCGTGGCTATTGCGGGGCCGCATGCGGCGCGAGCCCCTGACCCTGTTCGGGTACTACCGGGAGACCGCCGGCGCCGGCCTGGGGCTCTCGGCCTCCCTCGACCTCGTCCGCGGCATCTCGCTGCAGGGCGGCTGGAGCCGGAGCGGCGAGGGAGACGCGGCGATCGAATGGAGCCACGCCTCGCTGCGCCTGCCGATCCGCCGCGACCTCGACTTGACCGTGGAGAGCGCCGGAGCGGACGGCGCGTTCGGCCGCAGCCGCTCCGACGCGCTGATCCTGGGCCTGCCGGCCGGCCCGGTGATCCTGCGCGCCCGCTACCAGCGGCGCCAGACCGAGGTCTTCGCCCGCGGTCCGCTGCGGCCCTTCCGGTCGGAGCAGCGGGAGCTGCTCGCCGTGGCCTCGTACACCGCGGGCCCGCGCTTCCATCTCGAGCTCCAGAGCACGGGCCGCTGGTCTGAGGCCGGGATCGCCGAGCCCTGGCAGCAGCTCGCCGCCACTTGGAGGATCACCCCCCGCACCTCCGTCCAGCTCGTCACGGTTTCCTCGAACGCCCCCTTCTCGGACCCGTTGCGGCTCCGCCTCAACCAGGAGCTTCCGCGGGGGTTCACGTTTTTCGCCGAGTATGGGCGGACCCCCTCTTTTCAGGCCGAGACGGGAGCCGCCGGCCTGCAGGACGGCGCGCGGATCAAGGTCATGGTCCGCAAGAGTTGGGAGATCTCGACGCCGGCCCGCGGCGCCCTTGTCGAGGGACAGGTCGGCGAGGGTGCCGGCGGAGCGCTGGCGGGCGTCCCTGTCCACCTCGGGCCTTACCGCGCGGTCACCGACGGGCGGGGGCGCTACACCTTCCGCAACGTGCCCCGCGGCCGCTACGAGGTGCGGGTGCCGGACGAAGCGCTGCCGGCCGGGTACAGCGGCGTACCGCCGCGGAGTCTGGAGGTCCAGGACCGGAGCCGCGAGACGCTCGATCTCGCGGTCCTCGCCCTCTGCGAGCTACGGGGCTGGGTCTACGTCGACCGCGACGGAGACGGCCACCGCGATCCTGACGAGGGGATCGCGGGAGTGGCCTTGCGGCTCGGCAAGCAGGCGACCGCCAGCGGCGCCGACGGCGCGTTCGGATTCCACAACCTGCGCCCCGGGGCCTACGACCTCCGCATTGACGTAGACCGGCTGCGGCCCGGCCTGGCCGTGACCGTCCCCTCACGGATGAGCGTCGGGCTCCCCCCCGGCCGTTCGCTGGACGGCATCGAGCTCCGGCTCGCCGAGCGCCGGCGCGGAATCGTCTTCCAGGAGCTGCGCTAGGGAGATGAGAACCCGCCTCACGACAGCCGCGGCCGGCCTGGTCTGGCTCCTCCTGCGGGCGTCCGCCGGCGCCCAGGAGCGGGTCGATGTCGACTTCCCGTCCGGCGCCACCTTCCCGGTCGACCTCGGAGCCGGGACGGTCGCCGTGTCCGGCCCCACCCTGCTGAGATTCCGGCACGCGCTGCTCTCCCCCGGAGGACGGCTGCGGTTCAGCGTGCGGGCCGAAGGGGAAGGTGTCCTCGCGGGATGCGGGGTCACCTTCTCGGCGCACAGCATGCGCGGCATCGCCCGCGGCGGGGTCCTCAGCGCCACGGACTTCCTGCCGGTCTTCGAGAGCGCGCCGTCCGCCGTCTCGGGGAGCGCCGAGATCACCTGGACCCTGCGGTGCCGCTCCGCGATCCGTCGCGCCGGCCCCCACACTCTGACGCTGCGCTGGAAAGTGGAGTCGGTGCCCGCCTCCGCCTGGGCGCCCCCGGGTCTCCCTGGACCGCCGAGAACGGAGTGGGCGCCGCCCCTCCCGGAGACAGGACCGCGGCTGAGCGGCGCGGACGGACGGAAACCGCGCCGGATCCCTCCGAGCCTTCCGAGGATCACGCCATGAACGGACCCGGCGTCCAGCCTTCCCGCGCGCGGGGCCGCAGTGCCGAATCGCGGCGCCCTCGCGCCAAAGGCTCGTCGCGGCCGGTCCTGCTGCGGGCTGCCCAGGAGGCCCTGCGGCAGAGCGAAGCGGAGCTGCAACGCATGGCCGAGCTGCAGTCGGCCATCCTCAGCGCCCTGCCCGCGCACATCGCGGTGCTCGACCGTACGGGGAGCATCCTGGCGGTCAATGGGGCGTGGCGGCGCTTTGCCGTGGCCAACGGCTATCCGCGCGGCGGCTGCGGCCTCGGCGCGAGCTATCTCAAGGTCTGCCATCTCTCTGCAGGCCTAGGCTGCGACGAGGCCGGCGAGGCCGCCCGCGGTATTGGAGCGGTCCTCGACGGCGAGCTGCCTCACTTCGAGATGGAGTACTCGTGCCACTCCCCCGCCGAGCAGCGCTGGTTCCGGCTCATGGTCGCCCCCCTGCGCCTCGGCGGCGCGGACGGCGCCGTGGTCATGCACGTCGACATCACTGAGCAACGCCTGGCCCAGGCCACCCTCCAGGAAGCCAAGGCCGCCGCCGAGGCCGCAAGCCGGGCTAAGAGCGAGTTCGTGGCCAACATGAGCCACGAGATCCGCACCCCTCTGCACGGCGTCCTCGGAATGATCGACCTCACCCTGGAGACCGACCTAACTCCCGAGCAACGCGGCCACCTCCAGACGGCGCTCTCGGCGGCCGAGACTCTGCTGCGGGTCATCGACGACGTCCTCGACTTCTCCCGCATCGAAGCCGGCAAGCTGTCGCTCGAGCCGGTCGGCTTCTCTCTGCGCCGCCACCTCGACGACACCCTGAGAGCCCTGCGGGTCGCTGCCCAGCGCAAGGGGCTGGAGCTGACCTGCAGCGTCCCGCCGGACATCCCCGACGCGCTGGAGGGAGACTCCGGCCGCCTCGGTCAGGTGCTCATCAACCTGGTCAACAACGCCCTCAAGTTCACCGAGAGCGGAAAGGTCGGCGTGAGCGTCGAATGCGAGGCGCGGGACCAGTGCGAGGCGCGCCTGCGCTTCGCGGTGGCCGACACGGGGATCGGCATCCCGGCCGGCAAGCTCCGCCTGATCTTCGAGCCGTTCACCCAGGCCGACGGATCCACGACCCGGCGGTACGGCGGCAGCGGGCTGGGCCTGACCATCGCGGCGCAGATCGTCGGGCTGATGGGCGGCCGGATCTGGGCCGAGAGCCGCGAGGGAGAGGGAAGCACGTTCCATTTCACCGCCCGTTTTGGGCTGTCTTCGGCGCAGGAGCAGGCGCGGGAACCCGCCGGCGCCACAGCGCCTCTTCCCTCCTTGCGCGAGAGCCGGCGGCGCCTGCGCCTGCTCCTGGCCGAGGACAGCCACTTCAACGCCGTGTTCACCACCTCCCTGCTCACAAAGCTGGGCCACTCGGTGACCGTGGCCCGCAACGGCCGCGAGGCTGTCGAAGTCTCCGCCGGCCAGCGGTTCGACCTCATTCTGATGGACGTGCAGATGCCCGGCATGGACGGGCTCCAGGCCACCGCCGCCATCCGCGAGCGCGAGCGCGGGACCGGCGGGCACGTTCCCATCCTCGCCATGACCGCCCGGGCCATGAAGGGTGACCGGGAGATCTGCCTCCAAGCCGGCATGGACGGTTACGTTTCGAAGCCGATCCGCGCCGAAGACCTGCTGAAGGCCATCTCCGAATTCCTCCCGCCAGAGGGAGAGGACGAGACCCTCGACCGCGAGGCTCTCCTGGGGGAGGCCGGAGGCGATGCGCACCTCCTGATGCGCCTCGTGGAGATCTTCGAGCAGGAATCCGGACGGCTCCTCGAAGAGATCCGGGATGCGGTCCAGGGAGGCGACGCCGCGGCCCTGGAAAGCGCCGCCCACACGCTCAAGGGGATGGCCGGACACTGGAGCCGGGGCGATGTCTTCGTCACGGCGCGCAGTCTGGAGGGGATGGGACGCGAGGGCTGCCTCGGCGCCGCCGCCGGGGCCCTCGATCGACTCGAACGCGAGCTCCCGCGGCTGCGACGCGCCCTGGGCTCGCTCGCTCAGGAGGCAGTACCATGAAGAAAAAAATCCTGATCGCCGATGACGATCCGATGTTCGTCGAGCTCGTCTCCGCACGCCTGAGGACCGAGGGGTTCGAGGTCACCGCGGCCTTCGACAGCGTCCACACCCTGATGATCGCCATGCGCCTGCGGCCGGACGCCATCCTCCTCGACGTCAAGATGCCTGGGGGCACCGGGCTGGATGCGCTCCAGAAGCTGAAGAGGTCGAGCCGGACGAACTGCATCCCCGTCGTCGTCGCCAGCGCGCTGGACGACCCGTCTCTGCCGTACGCGGTCCTGGGCCTCGGCGCCGCCGAGTTCCTGCGCAAGCCGGTAACGTTCGATCAGGTGCTCGTCAGCCTGCGCCGGCACCTCGGCCTCGCCGAGAGCGCCGCCTGAGCCAGGCTGCCTCGCTTCAGATTGCCTGGTGAGAGAGCAGAGTGCGGAGCTCACCGGCCTTGTCCTGGGCCGCGCCGATACGGGCCTGGGCCGGCAGCAGATCGCCATAGACGGAGAGCCGCGCGGCTTCCCAGAGCTCATCCAGCACCCCTTGGGCCAGGCTGCTCCAGACGGGGTCAGGCGCCTGACGCACGCTCTCCCGGCTCTCTCTCACCTTGTCGAGCAACTCCCCGCATCTCTGCGGCTTCTCCAGGCACTCTTCGAGGGCCAGGCGGAAAAGCTCTTCCGTGGAATCCTCCCACATCTTCACCCAGTCCTCCGTCACATCGCGTCGAAACACAGAGAACCTCCACTCCGGAATACCGGTTCACCTACGCACTGCACCGATTACGATTTGTACCTGGAGATATTTTAAGGATAAAGAATCTAAAAATCAAGCGTGCGCAGCTCAGGCCGCTCGATCATCGCGCCGGAGCCGCCATCGCCGGTCTGGAGGAGCCCGGCCCAAGGGGGAGGCTGGGTGAGAAGGCCACGCGCCGTGTCCCGGTCCACCGGGCGGGAGAAGAGGTGCCCCTGGGCCAGGTTGCAGCCCATGGCCACGAGGTGGGCGAGCTGCGTCTCAGTCTCCACGCCCTCGGCCACGACCTCGATACCGAGGCGCTGGGCGAGGGTCAGGATGGCGCGCAGGATCTCCGGGCTCTCTCCGCGCTCGCCGATCTTGGCCACGAACGAGCGGTCGATCTTCAGGCTGTCGACCGCGAAGCGCTGGAGGTAGCTCAGGGACGAGTAGCCGGTGCCGAAGTCGTCGATGGCCAGGCGCACCTCGTGGGCGCGGATCCGCGCCAGGGTCTCGGCGGCGGTCTGGCTGTCCTCCATGAGGACGCTCTCGGTGATCTCCAGGGTCAGCCGGTTGCCGCCGACCCGCGCCTCGGCGAGCGCCTCGGCGATGCGCTCGTCGAGCTTCGGGTCCGAGAACAGGCGGCCTGAGACGTTGACGTGGAGGGTCACGGGAGAGGCTTTCCCCTCGCCGCCGCCCCACTCGCGCAGGCGCTGGCACGCCTCGCCGAGCACCCACCAGGAGA
The DNA here is from genome assembly GCA_036380715.1 of Thermoanaerobaculia bacterium. GTDB lineage: Bacteria > Acidobacteriota > Thermoanaerobaculia > Multivoradales > UBA5704 > UBA5704. The sequence goes on from DASVEF010000317.1 coordinate 29,934, forward strand.
TCGGCAGGATGAGCCCCGTCTCTTCGGCGACGGGGATGAACTCGGAGGGAGGGATCATGCCGCGGTCCGGCCGGGGCCAGCGCAGCAGCGCCTCGAAGCCGACGATCGCGCCGTCGGCCAGGCGGACGATCGGCTGGTAGTAGAGCCGCAGCTCCGAGCGCTCGAAGGCGCGGCGCAGCTCGTTCTCCAGGCGCAGCCGCTCGAGCGAGCACCGCGACATGGCGCGGTCGAACATCTCGTGGCGGCCGCCCCCCAGGAACTTGGCCCGGTACATGGCGACGTGGGCGTCGCGCAGCAGCGGCTCGGCCTCCTCATAGCCTTCGCCCGAAGCCACGCCGATGCTGACGCTGGGGAACAGCTCCTGGCGGGAGATCTCGACCGGCTGGCCGATCATCTCCAGCAGCCGTTCGGCGATGTGGAGCGATTCGCTCAGGCTCGCCGTCTCGCGGACGAGGAGCGCGAACTCGTCGCTGGCCAGCCGCGCCGCCGTGTCTTCCGGCTGCAGGCAGCAGGAGATGCGCCGGGCCACCTCGGCGAGGAGCTTGTCGCCCGCAGCTTGGCCGAGGCTGTCATTGACCACCTTGAAGCGGTCGAGGTTGAGGGAGAGCACGGCGAAGTGTCCTCCCTTCTTACATGCGGCCCGGACGTGCTCCGCTAGGCGGCTCAGGAACAGCGTGCGGTTGGCCAGCCCGGTGAGGCGGTCCTGGAGGGCGTCCTGCTCGAGCAGCCTGCGCGCCCGGTGCTGCTCGGTCACGTCCTGGAAGAAGACCCGGACCAGGCTGCTGTCGGGTACGTAGTAGACCATCTGGTGATAGATCAGGTCGCCGTGGCTGACCTCGAAAGAGAACGACTTGCGCTCGCCGTGGCGAAAGCGGGCGAGGGTCGGCGCCACGTTGCCCAGCACGGCATGCCAGGAACCGAGCGCCTGGAGGTCCGGGAAGCAGGCGCGGGCGGCCTGGTTCACGTAGACCGCGTTGCCCGACAGGTCGAGCTCGATCAGCGGGTCCGGGCTCTGCTCGGGCATCGAAGCCAGCCGCCGGATGGCCCGCTCGGCGCGCCGGCGGTCGGTGATGTCCTCCAGGAACTCGGCGACGCCGCAGATCCGGCCGTGGGCGTCGCGCAGCGGGGCGGCCGAAATCCGCACGTCGATCATGGTCCCCGATTTGTCGTGGCGGCGCGTCTCCAGGCCGATGAAGCGTTCGCCCCGGAGCACGCTGGCACGCAGCGACAGATGCTCATCCCATTTGTCCTCGGGGACGGTCGGAAGCCGCTGCCCGATGACCTCTTCGGCTTTCCATCCGAACGTCCGCTCGGCTCCCGGGCTCCAGAGCGTGACGCGGTCCTCCTCGTCGAGGGCCTTGATGGCGAGAGGCGAGGCCTCGATCAGCGCCTCCAGCGCCTCGCTCAGCTCGCCGAACCCCTCCTCCGCGCGCCGGCGGTCGGTGACGTCGAGCGCCACCCCGATACAGCCGACGATCTTCGCTCCCGAGTCGCGCAGCGGCTCGACGTGCGACTGGAAGGTGCGCTCCCGGAAAACCTGCTCGAAGCTGACCGATTGGCCGGTGAGCGCGCGGCGGTGCGCCGCGATCGCGGGGCTGTCTCCATCGTAGAGGTCGAGCAGGCTCAGCCTGTCGGCTTCCCCCGGTGCGAGCGAAACCGCAGCGAGCCCGGCCCCCGTGGAGGAGGTGAAGCGCAGGGCCGCGTCGGTGGTCCACAGCACGGCCGGCATCTGGTCCGTGATCAGGCGGAGCCGGGCGGCGTTCTCTCGCAGCGCCTCCTCGGCCGCGATCCTCTCGTCCGCGAGCTGCTTGCGCTCGGTGATGTCCTTGGAGATACCGATGTGGCCCGCCACCTCGCCGCCTGGGCCGAGCATCGGCGACACGGTGAGGTCGAGCCAGAACGTCGAGCCGTCCTTGCGCCGCCCGAGCCAGTCGTTGAACTGGGTCCTCCCCGCCAGGATCTGCTGCCGGACCTGTTCCCGGAGCTCCTCCCGGTGCTCCATGTCCGGGTAGAGGGGAAGAGTCGGCTTGCCGAGCATCTCCTCGGCCGTGTAGCCGAACATCTCGGCGGCCCCTTCGTTCCAGTAGACCACCCGGTCCCCGGCGTCGGTGACGACCACGCTGTCGCGGATGCAAGCGAGAATGCCGGCCTGGAAGCGGAGCCGCTCCTGGCTCTCGCGGCGCTCCATGGCGTAGCGCAGGGCGCGCGCCAGGAGGGGCCCGTCGACGCTCCCCTTGGGCAGGTAGTCCTGGGCGCCGGCGCGCAGCGTGCGCAGAGCGAGCTCTTCGTCATCGAGGCCGGTCAGCACGAGGATGGGGATGCCGTCCGCCGCGGCGAGGACTTTCTCGAACGTCTCAAAGCCCTGGCTGTCCGGCAGCGACAGGTCGAGGAGGATCACGTCGATCCCGCCCTCCCGGAGCTGCTCGAAGCCCGCGGAGAGCCGGCCGGCGATCTCGACCTCGAACCGGGGAGGCGCGGCCCGCAGCGTCTCCCCGATCATCAAGGCCTCGCTCGGGTTGTCCTCGATCAGCAGGACCCTGGCCCTGTCGTTCGCTCCCCTGGATGTCACGAGGAGCCCTCCGCCGAGCCGAGGAGCCGATCGACCTCGTCGGCGATCCTCTTGAGCGGCTGCGGCTTTGACAGGAGCAGGTCGGCGCCGATCGCCTTCAGCTCGGCCTCGACGTCGCCGCTCCCGTAGGCCGTCAGGAGGACCGTCCGGGTCCGCGGGTCGGCCGCGCGAGCCCGCCGCAGCAGGGCCAGCCCGCCGCGCGGGTCGGAGGGGTCCAGGCGCAAGTCGGCGATCACCACCGCGTAGGAACCGGCGTCCAGGAAATCCTCGGCCTCGCGGCGGGTGCCCGCGCAGTCGGCCTCGTAGCCGCGCTGGACCAAGTAGTCCCACATGGCGAACAGGATCGCCTCCTCATCGTCGACGAGGAGGAGGCGACGGGCGGCTGTGGCTGTGGTCTCGGGAGTCATGACTGGAACCTCGCGAGGTCGATGGCAAAGTCCTTGATCTTCTGGTACAGCGTGCTGCGGGGGACGCCCAGGCGGCGGGCCGCGTTGACCACCCGGCCCCGCTCTTCCTGGAGCACCTTCTCGATCTGCCGGCGCTCGATATCCTCCAGCGTCAGGGCGGACTCGGAGGGCTCGGGTGCCATGAGCGCGGGCGCAAACCGCAGGTCTTCGCGCCGGATCTCTCCTCCTTCGGCGCGCAGCACCGCCCGCTCGAGCACGTTGCGCAGCTCGCGGACGTTGCCCGGCCAGGAGTAGGACTGGAGCGCCGCCAGGCTCTCAGGCAGCAGGCGGAGGCCTGGCCGCCCCAGATCGCGCGCCAGGTGGCGGAGGAGGCTCTCGGCGAGCAGGGGGATGTCCTCGCGCCGCTCGCGCAGGGGCGGCACCGCGATCGGGATCGTGCTGATCCGGAAGTAGAGGTCGCTGCGGAACCGGCCTTCGCGCACCAGGCGAGCCAGGTCCGCGTTGGTCGCCGCGACCAGGAAGACGTCCACCTGCCGGTCGAGCGTCTCGCCGAGGCGGCGGAAACGTCGCTCTTCCAGGACTTTGAGGACTTTCGGCTGGACGGCCGGGTCGAGGTCCCCCATCTCGTCGAGGAACAGCGTTCCTTTATGAGCGACCTCGAACAGGCCTTTCTTCTCGTTCACCGCGCCGGTGAAGGCGCCGCGGGCGTGGCCGAACAGCTCGCTCTCCAGGAACTCTCGCGACAGGCCCGCGCAGTTGAGGTCGACGAACGCCTCGTCGCGGCGCGGTCCCTGCTCGTGCATCCACCTCGCCAGCACCCCCTTGCCGCTGCCGGTCTCGCCCTGAATGAGGACCGGCCCCTCGGAACGCAGGGCGAGCGCCGCCTCGCGCGCGAAGGCGCGGATCGCTTCGCTGGTGCCGAGGAAGGGGTTGACGTCCTCGCGCGCCCGCCGCGACTGCCGGGCCGCCTGCTTGCGCGAGTTGCGCTGGTGCTCCAGGGCGCGCTCCAGGATCACCTGCAGCGCGGGCAGCTCGACCGGCTTGGTGAGGAAGTTCTCCGCCCCCTCCTTGATCGCCCGCACGGCCAGATCGATCGAGCCGTGACCGGTGAGGAGGACGACGGGGACGCCAGGATCGATCGTGCGGATCTCCTGGACAAGGTCGAGGGCGTTGCCGTCGGGCAGCACATAGTCGAGGACCACGGCGTCCGGCCGCGAACGCTGGAAGATCGTCCGCGCCGACTGCAGGTTGTCCGCCTCCTCCACCGCGAAGCCGCGGGCCTCGAGGAAGTCGCGGATGCCGAAGCGGACGATCGGCTCGTCTTCCACCAGCAGGATCCTGTCCATTCGCGCCTGTCCTCAGAAAGCCTCGGTAGAACGGAGGGCGGGAAGCTCGATGTCAACCTGCGCTCCCCCCGCCGGATGATTGCTCACGCGCAGGCGGCCGCCATGCGCCTCGACGATGCGGGAGACGATCGACAGCCCCAGGCCGGTGCCGCCCTTGCGGCGGGTGAAGAACGGATCGAGGACCCTGGGGAGGTCCGCGGGAGAGAAGCCGGAACCCTGGTCGAGCACCGACAGGCGGACCCAGGGAGCCCCCTCTGCCGCGAACCCCGCCGCCTCGATCATCACCGCGCTCCCCTCGGGCGAATGCTGCACGGCGTTCTCGACGACGTTCTTGAGCGCCTGGGCGAGCTGCTGCGGATCGAATGAGGCCGGAGGCCGGGCCGCGGCGGCCTCGACCCGCAGCGATACGCCACAACGCCCGGCGAGCTGTCGGCACAAGGCCAGGGCCCCCTCGACCGCGACGATCGGATCGCCGGCGGCCATCTCGAATTGGGGTGGCTTACCGTAGTCGAGCAGCGCCTGCATCAGGTCGGTCATCCGGCGCAGCTCGGAACGCAGCAAGGGCAGGTAGGGCCGGAACTCCGGGCAATCCCCGAAGCGGTTCTCGAACGCGTCCAGGACGGAGGACATGCCGAACAGAGGGTTGCGCACCTCATGGGCGACCCCCCCGACGACCGAGCCGAGCACGGCCATGGTCTCCGACCGGCGGAGCGATTCCTGGAGCCGCACGGTCTCCGTGAGGTCCCGGACCTGGACGATGACCTTGGCGTCCTCCTCGTCCGACTGGGCCGAGATGCTCGCCGCCACCTCCCAGGTCCTGGAGCCCTTCTCGTCGCGCGCCTCGCAGACCTCAGCCGGGCAGCCCTCGATGATCCTGCTCGTCAGGGCCGCCACCGCGTCCCAGGGCTGTCCGCTGCCGATCTCTCCGACGGTGCGGCCGATGACCTCGCGGTAGTCGCGACCGAGCAGCTCGCTCGCCGCCCGGTTGAGCCGGCGCAACCGTCCGTCGAGGCCCAGCAGGAGGATCGGAAGCTGGATCGCGTCGAAAGTCGACCGCCACTCGTACGCCGCGCGCTCCAGGGCCCGCCGCAGCTCAGCCTGCTGCGCCTCCGCCTCCTTCCGCTCGGTGACGTCGCGCGTGACGGCGACGCGATACCCCGCGCTCTCCCCGCCGGACAGTATGACCCGGATGTTGCTCTCGACCCAAACATAGCGCCCATCCCGGCGCCGCATGCGGTTCGTCAGGGTCTCGTAGATCGAGGTGGTGAGGAGCCGCTCGTGAATATGGCGGACGTGGTGGAGATCGTCGGGATGGACGAAATCGAGGGCCGCGCGACCGATCAGCTCCTCCGGCTCGTAGCCGAGCAGGTTGCGGCAGGCGCCCGAAGCGAAGACGAACGTCGAGTCGGACGTGTGGGTCGAGATCAGCTCCGAGGTGCTCTCCAGGATGAGCCGGTGCAGCTCCTCCCGCTTGGCCACCTCGTGCTCGATCCCCTTACGCCCGGTGATGTCCACGTGCGCCACCACGGCGCCTCCGGGAGGAGCGGGCAGCGGGGCGGCGTAGAGGAGGAACCAGGCGTCCCGCCCCGGCTGCGGATACGGGTACTCGAGGGTGAAGAAGCCGAGCTCCCCGCGCAAAACCCCGGCGAGCCCCTGTCTCGCCGCCTCGGCACTCTCGTCGCCCGCCGCCGCCGAGTGGGCGCAGGCCTCCAGGTAGTTGATCCCCTCGCAGAGACTGTGCGGGGTCTCTGGACCGCCCGCACACAGCGCCGCCCCCTCCCGCCAAGTCCGGTTGACGGCGGTGATCGTGCCCGCGGCGTCCAGCAGAGCGACCTGGACGGGCAGGGCCGTCAGCACCGCAATGGCCAGCGAGCTGTCTTCGAGCAGAGGATCGATATCCGTACCCACTTCGATCGCCATTTTCGCACCCACGATAGTACGAGAAAGGGTGCAACGTCCATACCATGAGAACAGAACCTGCCAAAGCTCGTGCTCCCTGTGACTTAGATCTCTGCGGCCTGCGTCCGAGCGTCCAGGTCCTGGACATCCTCATCCAGAACCTGGACGGTCAAAAGCTGATCTTGAAGCAGGCGCAGCCGTTCTGGCTGAGGTTCCATGCCGCCGCCGCGAGCCGGATCAGGGCGACGCTGCGCCAGACCTTCTGCCGGGCCTCGGGCTGCATCCCCTTCGTGAGGTACCACACTCCGGCGTAGACCCCCGCGTTCAGCGCCAGCATCTTCTCCACCGAGGGGCTCTGGCCATAGACCGGGTTCGCCTCCTTGAAGCCGTTGTCGAGAGCTCCGCCGGTGCTGCCGAGGTCCACCACGGCCGCCCCCATGGCGGCGAGCTCCCACCGCGACTGGCCGGTGGCGCAACCGAAACTAAAGAGCGAGATCGTGAGAAGAACCATAATTCGCCGCATCACCATTCTCCTTTCATGATCGATTGATGGGAAAGGGAGAGGGCAAGCGGCATGCCATCGCAGAACAAAACCGTAAGTCATTATTTTTCAGCAATTTGCCTTTACAATCTCATGAATCCTCAGATTTTTCATCTGACGCCTGGACAGCGTTTCCGGATTCTGGAAGAGCGCGATGCATCACGTTTCGGCAGCCGCGGCGCCAAAGAAAAAACTCCAGGAGCTCGTCACGCCCCTGGAGTATCAGATTGGAGTGGATAGCTTCAGAAGACGACGGAAGCCGGGGACAGCACGGTGTCGATCCAGGCCTCCAGCCGCTGCTGGCCCAGGCCTTCAAACTCGAGGAACTTGATCCCCATGCCTCGCGGACTGCGCCAGCGGCGGCGCCAGCACACCACGGCCTTGGCGCGCACCGGTCGGGTGCCGTCGATCGAGCCGGGAGGATAGAACTCGATCGACAGTATGCTGCGCCGGGGCAGCGGGTGCGGGGTGGCAAGGAACATGCCGCCGAGACTGACGTCCTCCGCGACGGCGTGGAGGTACTCGCGCTCGTTCCTCCCCATGGGAAGCCAGCGGTAGACGACCCGCACGCCGGTGCCGATGCGCCGGAACTCCCTGCGGTTATCGACCGGATCCGCGACGGACTTGGAAGGCTCTTCGATCAGCATGCCCCGCCTTACAGCAAGAGCCACGCCAGGGGGCTGGAGCCTTTTTACAGAGGGAGCGCGGCGCCGGCAGGCAGCGAGGCGTCCGGGATGCGGACTGGCGCGTCCAGGACCTGGATGGTCCCCGGATTGCATATAGCCGAACGTCGAATGGAGGGGCTGGCATGACTTTCGAGTCTATCGAGCTTCGGACACCGCACCTGCTCCACGTCCTGCCCACGTTCGTGCCCGCCGGGCTGGAGATGAGGACCGTCAACCTGATCGCCGGCTTCGGCCGCGAGCTGCGGCATTCGATCCTGTCCGTGGACGGACGGACCGACGCCGCCGCACGCCTGCCGGCCGGCGCGCCGGTGCGCATCCTGCCCAGCCCGCCCAAGGCGGGCTCGCTGCTCACCACGGCGCGGTTGCGCGAGGTGCTGCGCCGGGAGCGGCCGGACCTAGTCCTCACCTACAACTGGGGAGCCTTCGACATGCTGCTCGCGGCCCGCAGCGCCGGCTTCCGGCAGGTGATCCACCACGAGGACGGGTTCAACGCCGACGAGGCCCACACGTTCAAGCGCCGGCGGGTGCTCGCCCGGCGCGCCGCTCTGGGCGGCGTGCGGCGCCTGGTGGTCCCTTCAAACCGGCTCTACGAGATCGCCACAGAGCTCTGGAAGGTGCCGGCCGAGAAGGTGACTCTGGTGCGCAACGGCATCCTGCTCGACGCCTACGAGCCGGCGGACGGCAATCCCGGGTTGCGGCGGGAGCTCGGCATTCCCGAGGACGCCCTGGTCGTGGGCACGGTCGGCCACCTGCGCCCGGAGAAGAACTTTCTGCGGCTGCTCGACGCCTGCGCGGCGCTCCCCGGCGTCCACGCGCTGATCGTCGGCGAGGGGTCCGAGCGGGCGGCCCTGGAGGAGCGCGCGGCCCGGCCGGACCTCGCCGGCCGCGTCCACCTCGCCGGCTACCGGCCCGATCCGCCCCGCTTCTACCAGGCCATGGACGTCTTCGCCCTGACCTCCGACACCGAGCAGATGCCGGTCTGCCTGCTGGAGGCCATGGCCTCCAGCCTCCCGATCGTGACCACCGACGTCGGGGACATCCGCCAGGTCCTCCCCGTCGAGCAGGCTCCCTGGCTGGCGCCCCTCCAGGGAGAAGCCACCGCCGCGGTTCTGGCGGACAAGCTGGGCGAGCTGGCCGGCGATCCCGAGACCCGGCGGCGGCTCGGCGCGATCAACCGGCGGCAGGTCGAGACCTCCTTCTCCTTCTCGTCGATGCTGACCGCGTATCGCGAGATCTACCACTCGGTCCTCTGCACACCCCCCGCTCGGAGCCTCCCCTTGGAAGAGGAGGTGGAAGGGCTGTGCTAAAATGCAACCCGCATTGAGCCAAGACCCACCAAAACGCAACGCCGCACCCCTCTTTTCAGGTCGACGCCAGCACCGCGAAACCGGTGCTCCGGGTGAGGTGCGGCCGTGAGCCCGTTCCTGCTCGCCGCGTCGGTCCCGGGTCCGGGAGTATCCATCGACCCCTGGTGGGGACTCTTCCTGGCCCTCCTGCTGGTCGCGCTCAACGGATTCTTCGTCGCGGCCGAGTTCGCGCTGGTCAAGGTGCGGCCGACCCAGATCGATCCCTATGTCCAGGAGGGGCATCGCCGGGCCGAGGTGGCGCGGCACATGGTCCGCCACCTCGACGCCTACCTGTCCGCCACCCAGCTCGGCATCACCCTGGCGAGCCTGGCCCTGGGCTGGATCGGCGAGCCGGCGTTCGCCTGGATCATCGAGCCGGCGGTCACCGCCGTCGCGGGCGAGAACCCGCAGCTCGTCCATTCGATCGCCCTGACGGTTTCGTTCCTGGTGATCACCATCCTGCACATCGTGCTGGGAGAGCTGGCGCCCAAATCGGTCGCCATCCGCAAGCCGGAGGGGACGAGCCTGATGGTGGCGCTCCCCCTGTTCTTCTTCTACAAGGTCACCTACCCGGCGATCTGGCTGCTCAACCACACGGCGAACTTCCTGCTCAAGCTGGTCGGCATCGCCCCGGTGAGCGAGGGGGAGCTGGCCCACGACGAGGAGGAGCTGCGGCGGCTGCTCTCCACGACGCACGGCAGCCACATGTCGAAGCAGAAGCGGGAGCTGCTCGACAACATCTTCGAGCTGTCCCACCGGGTGGCCCGCCAGATCATGGTGCCGCGCCAGGACGTGGTCTACCTCTCCACGACCCGGACGCTGGCCGAGAACCTGCGGATCGCCCGCCGCAGCGGACACACCCGCTTCCCGCTCTGCGAAGGGGACCTCGACCACGTCGCCGGCCTGATCCACATCAAGGACATCTTCCGCAAGGAACGCCCGATCGTCTCGCTGAAGGACGTGGCGCGCGAGATCGCCTTCGTCCCCGAAAGCCTGGAGCTCGACCGCCTGCTCAAGCGGATGCGCACCGAGCGGTTCCACCTCGCCGCAATCATCGACGAGTACGGCGGCGTCTCGGGCGTCGTCACCCTGGAAGACGTCATCGAGGAGATCGTCGGCCAGATCCAGGACGAGTTCGACGTGGAGAAGCCCGAGATCCGCACGGAAGAGCCGGGCGTCTACGTGGTGTCGGGCGGCATGCTGATCGAGGACCTGGAAGACGAGCTGGACCTCGAATTCAGCGACCGCGACGAGGACACCCTCGGCGGCGTGGTCCTCTCCGAGCTGGGCCGGACGCCCGCGGTGGGCGACCGGGTCGAGCTGGGTCCCGTGGTGCTGGAGGTGCTCGACGTGGACGGCAACCGCGTCAAGGACCTGCGCGTCACCGCCCGGCAGCCGGCCACGGTGCCGGAAGAAGAATCGTAGAGACGCCCCGTGGGGCGTCTCCCAGCGCGGCACATCGCTTGCAGTTTCCTTCTTCCGCAGGAGGGGTACTTCTGCCCCAGCCATGAGAAGGAGACACCAATGCAGACGACCCTGACCGATGCGACGACCCTGAACAGCCTGTTGCGGGGCGAGATGTCCGCCCTCGAGACCTACCGGCAGGCGATCGAGAAGTTCCGCCACGAAAACGAGCCCGGACTGGAGCAGCTCCGGGCGATCCAGCGCGACCACCGCGACGCGGCCGACGCGCTGTGGCATCACATCGAGGGACACGGCGACAGGCCCTCCGAAGGCTCCGGCCCGTGGGGCGCTTTCGCCAAGGCGGTCGAGGGCGCGGCCCAGCTCTTCGGCGACACGGCGGCGCTCAAGGCTCTCAAGGAGGGCGAGGAGCACGGCCTGAAGGACTATCAGGACGCGCTGGAGAGCAAGAACCTTCCCGTCGACTGCCGCGAGCTGATCCTCAGCCTCATCCCGAAGCAGAGGCAGCACATCGCGATCCTCGATCAGTTGAAGGCCCGGGTCTGAGGACCCTCACCCCCTGACCCCCTCTCCCATCCGCACTCACGCCCACCCGGGAGAGGGGGAACCCTGATCGTAAACCCCGTAAACGCTTCTTCCTGTCCGCTTTTCTCCCCCTCTCCCGGTGGCTGGGAGGGGATGGGAGAGGGGGCCGGGGGGTGAGGGCTCACACCCCCGGCACCTCCATCCGGCACATCGCCGAGAGCACGGCGGCGAGGAAGACGTATTGGGCCAGCGCCAGCCGGTCCCCCGGCTCTTCGTTCCGCCGGGAGAACGCCTGGAACACCGCCAGGATCAGCAGCAGGATGAGCATCCCCTCGCGGGTGACCGCCCAGAGGACGCCCAGCGCCGCGGCGGCTAGGATCTTCTGGTTGCGGGAGAGCGCGTGGAACCCGCGCCCGCCGTCGAGCCCCCAGAGCGGGAGGAGATTGAAGAGGTTGATCAGAGCGCCCCATTTGGCGATGGCCGCCCAGATCGGCCCGCCACCCGCGAGGTAGACCCCCCAGGCCGCGACGGCCGCCCCGAGGCCCCACAGCGGACCGGCGAGGCCGACGCGGGCGTCCTCCCGCGCGCTGACCGGCTTCTGCCGCAGCCGTACGAACGCTCCGATGCCCGGGATGAACATGGGCGCCGAGGCCGGGATGCCGAACCGGCGCAGCGCGGCCACGTGCCCCATCTCGTGGACGTAGATCGACGCGATGAGCCCGAACGCGAGCTTCCATCCGAAGATCCCCCAGTAGATGCCCGCCGACAGCAGCATCGTCGACAGGGTGCCCACCTTGGTCAGCCCGACGAGCAGCAGCTTGCCCTTGGAGAGGGCGATCAGGAGGACCGCCTTGAGCTTCCAGAGGAGCAGCGCGCCGGCCGCGAGCCAGCCTCCCGCCTTCCAGACTCTGCGGAACGAACGGCGCTCGCCGCCGCCCCCCGGCATCGCCTCGACGCGGCGGCTCAGCGTTTCCACCCGGCCGGCGATCGCCTCCGCCTGCCGGGAGCCGGACGGCAGCAGGCCGAGCGCCCGCCGCCAGACGGCGAGGGCTTCCGTGGGACGGTCAGATTCCGCCGCCTCGGCCTCGCGCGCCAGCCGCTTCAGCTCGTCCGCGTGGACGAGACTGTGGCAGACCGGGCAGCTCAGCAGCGCGGGCGCGACTTCCGTCTGGCAGGCGGCGCAGAGCATGCGTCAGCCCATCAGGTTCGGAGGCTGCTGGACCTTCCCGACCTGGTAGGGTCCCGTGATCTCCAGCGCCGCCCGCTTGGGGATCTTCCAAGCTTCCCAGAGCCCGACGCCGATGATCACGATCATGATCGGGCTCTCCATGCTGACGAAGACCGGCGTGGCGGCGATGATGAAGAGGATCCCCGCGAGGCCGAGCGCGACGTCGGCTCCGGACAGATCCACCTCCTCCTCAACCGTCAGGGTTGCGGCCGCGCTCGCCTGCACCGGGGTTCCGGCCTTCTCCGGCTGTCCCGCCGCCGGGGCCGTCGCCGCCTCGCCGCCAGCCTCCGTTGCGGCCTCCTCCCCTGATCCTCGCATCGCCTGGAAGACCGCAGGCATGAAGGTGCTCGCGATCGCCATGTAGGTGATGAAGACCGCCAAGACCTGGTACCCCCATCCGCCCTTGGCCTTGACGCCCCAGCGCACCGCGTAGCCGACCATCACGCCGACGACGATCGCGATCAGGGCGATGTCGTAATCGGTCAGCTCCCGCACCCCCCAGTAGATGAGGGCGCCCACCAGTCCCGCCAGGACCCCGGCGATCGCCGCCTTGAAGAAGCCGGAGGCCCCGGGCCGGACCTGAAACTCCTGCTCCTCCTTGTAGCGGCAGGCCTCGCAGGCCGGCTTGTCGTTGAGGTGGTAGTAGGAGGAGTGGAGCGGCGTGCCGCAGAAGGCGCACTCGAAACTCTCCGGCTCCCCGCCGCTCGTGTACTCGGCGCGGTCGAACTGCAGATCGCCCTGCCCTTGGGGCATATCCTGGCTGGTCGGCTCCATGGCGACGCTCCTTTCGCGAAAAGTCGCGGCGCAGGCGACCCGGCTGCCGGGCCCCCGCGCTCCGTTCCGCTGACCGTTTCTCCGTTGTACGGTGTCTGTTCGGGTAAGTTTATTTCAAATCGGCCCCGGAGGGAGGGGCGAAGGTCAACCGGTCGAGGATCGCCAGGACCGCCTTCTCGTAGCGCTGCCACTGGCTGGCCGGCGCCGTGGCCGTGGCCAGGAACATCTCCGGTCCGCGGCCGTAGACGCGGATGACGCCCTGCATCTCCACGTCCCCCGTGGTGCGGAAGCGGCTCTCCAGCCCCGCGATCCCGCCCTGTTCGACCGGCCGCGAGCCGAGTTCCTCGTAGCCTCCGATCGACATCTTGAGGCCGAGGTCGAGCATCGGCTTCATCGCCTCCAGGGAGACCTCGGTCGGCATCTTCTGGTAGGCGAGGATGATGCGCGCGTCCCCCTCGGGAGCGGAGATCATCAGCGCGGACATGGACAGCGGCGGCTTCGCGTCCAGGGTCCAGTCGCGATAGGCGTCCGGCAGCGTCAGAGACAGGCCGATCCCGGGATTGGCGTAGGAGCGGCCGTCCTCGCTGACCGTGCCGGCCGGCCGCTCCTGGGCGAGGATCTCCTGGACCTCCGGCTCGGCGATCAGCTCCTGGAGAGTGGACTGGGCGGCCTGCTCCTTTTCGCCCTCTTGGATCCCGAGCGCCGCGAGGTCGAGGCTCCGGTTCTCCGGGCGCCGCGCCTCGACCGCCGCGAGCCGGGAACGCAGGCCCGCCAGCTCCTTGCCGGACGTCCTTCGGAAGATCAGCACGCGCCGGGGAGCCACCGCCTCCACCTTCCAGCCCCGCCCGAGCCGCCGTGCCGCGGTCCGCAGCTCCCTGGCGTCGGCCTCGGTGTCCCACTCGGTGATCCAGGCCAGCACGCGCCGGCCCTTGACCTCGTAGACGGCGAAGCGGTCGCCGCCCCAGCCCGCGGCGGTCCTGGCCGCGTCGGCGCTCTCGCGCAGCAGGATCTTGATCCCCAGCTCACCGAGCTCCCCCTCGGCGAGCTTGCGGGCGCCGGGCAGCGCGGCCGAGAGATCCGGCCAGGAGAGGACGACCGGGTCGTCCCGCCGCCCGTGCCACTTCTCCGGATGGAGGATCTGCTCGGAAGAGCGCGGCGGGTCCTGGCGGAAGGCGTAATCCAGCAGCTTCTGGCCCCCCTTCTGCCGCACGCTCAGGCAGAAGGCGTAGCCCTGGAGGTAGCTGAAGATCATGGTGTCGCGCAGCCAGGCCGGCGCGGCGGCCATCTCCTTGGAGCCCGGCAGGTCGGGCGACATCTCCAGGAGCTCGTCCGGGTCCTCCAGGGCCTGGCCCAGGAACTGGTCCGCGCCGGGCATGTCCTCGATGCGCGCGCCCAGATAAGCGTTGAACATGGTGAGCGACGCGTCCCCCTCGACCAGCGCGAGGCGGGCCGCGGTCTCGTCCGACAGCGGGCTCCCCTCGGTGAAGCGCTTCAGGTCGAAGTGCTGGTCCTGGATCGCGTGCGTCAGCTCGTGGACCAGCACCATCTCTTCCATGCGCGCCGCCTCCTCGCCGTGCTGCTCCTGGAAGCCCTCGCCGAGCAGGCTGCCGCCGCGGTGCACGAGGCTCAGGTAGCGGCGCTCGGGATCGTAGTAGCCGGCGATCTGGCTGGTCAGCAGCTCGGGGTAGTAGCTCGCCAGGTCGAGGCTCTCGGGGATCAGGCCGAACGCCTTCAGCGCGGCGTCCACCGCCTTCAGCTCCTCGACCGGCATGTCCTCGCGGAGCGCTTCGAGGACCTTCCCCTTGAGGTCCTTCTCCTGGACGATGCCGGAGGGGACCGGGCGCTTCACCTCCAGGCCGCGGTACTTCTCGGCCGAATCCAGCAGCTCGCCGATCCGGCGCGCCATCTCCGGAGAAAGGGGGGACACGCCGGGCGGCAATCCGGGATCGGCGGGAGCGGCGGGCTCGGGCCTGGCGGTCTGGGCGGCGAGGGGAGCGGCCAGGAGGAGGCCGGACAGCAGGAGGACTCTAATGACCATCGCCCTCGTCCTCGTGGCACGCGCGGTCGATCACCACCGCGCAGGCCAGGATCAGCACCTCGTCCTCGCCTTCGGCGATGTCGATGCCGTAGGTGTCCTTCAGCGAGAGCCATCTCTTCGACACCGTGGCGACCGTCCGCCCGCCGCGCTCGAACTCGTACTCGTGGTCGAGGATGTTGCCGCGCGCCTCCAGATCGCCGGGGCCGGGCACGTCGACGGAGAACTTGCAGCCCAGGAGAGAGAACAGCGACTTCCTGACCGTGGCATAGGGCCGGCCGTCGCGGGAGATCTCGTAGGTGATCCCCCAGGACAGCAGCTTCTTGTCGATCCGCGCCAGCTCCCGGCCCTCGCGGTCCTTGAACGACAGCTTATCGCCGATCGCCAGCACCTTGCCGTCGACATAGAAGACCTCGCGGCCCTCGTCGTCCCGGATGACGAAATCGTCCCCAAGGGCGAACAGCTTCTCTTTCATGACGTAACGCATGGCCTCTGACCTCCTGCCCGGGACGTATACGGGGAAACGCGCGGACGGGTTTGGCGGCGGAATCCCGCTCTCATGGGATGATCCCGCCAACCGCAGTATACCGGGAGGGTTCATGGACACCGACCTGAGGCACCGCACGATCGCGACCAACGGGGTCAACCTGCACGTTGTCGAGGCGGGACCGGAGGACGGCCGGCTGGTGATCCTGCTGCACGGCTTTCCGGAATTCTGGTATGGCTGGCGGAAGCAGATCGGTCCCTTGGCCGCCGCGGGATTCCGCGTGCTCGTCCCGGATCAGCGGGGGTACAACCTGAGCGACAAGCCCAAGGGGGTGCGGCCCTATAACCTGGACGACCTGGCGCTCGACGTGATCGGTCTGATCGGCGGAGCGGGCCGGGAGAAGGCCTGCGTCGTGGCGCACGACTGGGGCGGCGCGGTCGGCTGGTGGCTGGGGATGAAGTTCCCGGACCGGGTCGAGCGCCTGGCCCTGCTGAACATGCCGCACCTCAGCGTCATGCGGCGCGCGATCCTGAAGAACCCGGCTCAGCGGCGCCGCGTCTCCTATATGTTCTTCTTCCAGCTCCCCTGGCTCCCCGAGCGCGCGCTGAGCAAGGAGAATTGGAAGTACCTGGCGAAGGCCCTTCAGGCGACGAGCCGTCCTGGCACCTTCTCCGAGGAGGACCTCGCCCACTACCGCGAAGCCTGGTCGCGGCCCGGCGCGATCACCGGGATGCTCAACTGGTACCGCGCGGGCCTCCGCACCCGGCCGCGCCCCCCAAAAAGCTCGCGTGTCTCCGTCCCTACCCTGCTGATCTGGGGTCCGAAGGACCGGGCCCTCCTCCGGGAGCTGGCCCAGCCGAGCATCGACCGCTGCGACGACGGCCGGCTGGTTTTCCTCGAGGAGGCCACGCATTGGGTCCAGCACGAAGAGCCGGAGGAGGTCAACCGCCTCCTGATCGACTTCCTGAGCCGGTAGGTTCCGCAGCTCCTCCGGGATGGAGCGCATCCCGGCCCGGAAGCTCGACTTCCGGCGAAGGATCGTCCGCTTACTTGGAAGTAAGCTCAGCTTACGGACAAGAATCGCCAAAATCCTTCCAAGGAGCGGCAGCTTACCGACAAGGATCGCCCGCTTACTTGGAGGTAAGCTCAGCTTACGCCCAAGGATTGCCAAGATCCTTCCAAGGAGCGGCAGCTTACGGCCGAGGATCGGCAACTTACCTGGAAGTAAGCTCGGCTTACGGACATGGATCGCCCTGATCCTTCCAAGGAGTGGCAACTTACCGCGAAGGATCGGCAACTTCCTGGGAAGGAAGCTCAGCTTACGGACATGGATCGCCACGATCCTTCCAAGAAGCGCCCCCTGGGAGCGCGGGCCATACTTCCGCTTGGAGGTATATCATCGTCCGCATTGATCAGTACGGAGGGATGGGAGGGTCCGACATGGTTGCGAAGACGTTCGACGCCAAGCTGGCCACGACGATGGCCACCTTCTGCCAGCTCACCTACGCGCAGTATCAGGCCGGGCTTCTGGACCCCAGCTACAACGGGTCCCTCTCCCAGCTCCCTTCGGGGCTCCAGCCGCCGCCTCCGCCGGTGCCGGCCGGCTTCGTCCAGACGGCCTCGTTCAAGGCTCCGGAGATCGACATCGGGCACAGCTCGCCGATGCTCAACGCGGTCCGCGGCCCGGCCGTGGACCTGACGGACCTGCCCAAGCTCCAGGCCATGACGGCGGGGATCCGCGACGTCTTCTTCGGCTTCGCAGGCACCTGGAACGGCACGAACATCCTGGCGCTGCGCGGCACGCAGTCGCCGGAGGAGTGGCTCGCGGACCTGTCGGTCGTCCAGGTCGACGTGCCCCTGGTCTGGTTCAACCACAACAAGCTCCAGATCGCCAAGGCCCACCTCGGGTTCCTGCTTCTGTACGCGTTCCTCTACGAGCAGGTGCTCGCGGCGGCGCGCGGGTTCAACACGTCCCAGCCCTGCTATGCGACCGGGCACAGCCTGGGGCACGCGCTTGCTGTATTCTCAGCGCTGACGACGGACATCGAGGTCTACAAGCTGGCGGGGGCTACGGGGATGGTCCAGCTCTACAGCTTCGCCGGCCCCCGGGTGGGCGATCCGACGTTCGCCGACGCCTACAACTTCTTCCTCCCCTCCAGCTTCCGGGTGGTCAACCTGTCGGACGTGGTCCCGATCGTGCCGCCGACCAGCATCTTCGGCTACCAGTACCAGCACGTCGGACAGGAGTGGTCGTACCTCGACCAGACGGGGAACGTCGACACGAACCACTCGCTGGCGGTCAACTACGTCCCCGCGGTCGGCCCGCCCAAAGGCCCGGTCGAGACCAACGCGCCGCGGACCTATCCCACCTCGGGGCTGTGAGGCGGGGCCTCACCCCTCCGCGAGGAGGATGATCCGGTCCGCCGCCGCGAAGGCGACCTTCTCCGCCTTCCGGGGGTTGACCATCACGCCGTAGGCCTTGGAGGCGTCCTTGGCGTCGGCCTCCCGGCGGTAGCCGATCGCCACCTCGCCGCGGCGGCGCGCGGCTTCGACCACCGTGTAGAAGTTGACGGCGCGGCCGAGCTCGACGTAGTCGCCGGCCGGCTTGAGGTAGACCTCCGAGCCGTCGGGATCGAAGAGATCGGCGAAGACGCCGGTCAGCTCTTTGTTCTCCGAGATCTGGGCGAGCATCAGGCTCGTCAGCTTGTTGCTGACGATGAAGTCGTCGGCCTGGGTGACCTCGGCCAGCTCGCGGTTGCGCACGTCCAGCATCTCCGAGACGATACGGAAATCGTGGCCCCCCTTCTGCTCGATGTCGCGCAGGTGGAGCAGCGTGATCAGAGTCCGCGCGTCCGCCTCCTGGATGTCCAGGGTGTCGGAGTAGCAGAGCAGGATCACCTGGTCGAAAGTGGGGAGGCCGAGGCTGTCGAGGACCCGGCGGTCGGTGGTGTCGGCCTCGCGGCAGGTGAGCTTCTGGTTCTTCAGGCCGTCGCAGTCGCTCGCCACCCGCTCGGAAAGCCCCTCGACGGCGGCCACCAGGGTCAGCTCGGAGCCGGGCGCGACGTAGTTGTCGAGCTCGTTGATGATCGTGGCGCCGCGCTCGTTCCAGCCGAGGAGGAGCGTGCGCTCCGGCTGGCGGCTCGACGGCTGCGCGCCGTGGATCGCGGCCTCGTCGATCTCCAGCCGCCGCGCCAAATCGTCCCAGGAACCGTCCCAGGCGCCTACCCGGTCGGAGAGCCGCACCGTGTCGTCGTCCTCGGAGATGGAGATCACCCTGTCCCCCTCTTCGATGCGGGTGTCCATCGGCGGATTGAGGGCGATGCGGCCGTCGCGGAAGCGCAGGCCCATGATGCAGGAGTCCTCGAAGGCGAGCAGCGCCTCGCCGAAGGTGCGGCCGGCGAGCCGCGGCTCCTCGGTGAAGTAGATCTCGTCGCCGCCGAAGTCGAGCAGCTCGGTGTAGACCACGCTCAGCCCCGACTGCCGCGAGGTCTGCACGATGATGCGCGAGATCAGGTCGCCGGTGACCACGAGCTGCGCCTCGTCGCGGCCGACCATCCGCGCGACCTCCAGGTTCCTGAGGTCGGAGATCTCGGCCACGATGTGGTAGGGCTCGGGCCGGCGTCCGGGGTTGTTGGTGATCGCCAGGATCGACTTGATGACCTCCGAGTCCGGCTCGTCGCTCTCCGGCGCCAGGATGACGATCGACCGCGCCTGGTGCGGGTTGACGATCTCCAGGTCGTTGAGGTTGAGCGGGCTGCCGGTGCGGCAGATGATCCTGGTGTTGCCCATGGGCCCGACCTCGTCGCCGATCTCGTCCTCCATCTCCACCTTGTCCTTCTCCGCCAGGATGACGACGCGCGGACGCGTGCGGTTCAGGTTGGCCTGGACCAGCTCGGAGAGGATGGTGAAGATCTTGGGCGACCAGCCGAGGATGAGGGTGTGGTCCTTCTCCAGGACGAAGGAGCGCCCCTTGCGCAGCTCGCTCAGCTTGTCTTCCAGGCCGCTGTTGATGACGCCGATCAGGGCGCTGACGATGAAGATGCCGCCCAGGGTCACGAAGAGCATGGCGAGGCGGAAGCCCCAGCCCGCGTCGCCGCCCATGGTGCCTGAGTCGAGAGTGCGCATCAGGCTCAGCCACGCCGCCTCCACGAAGCCCGGCGCCGCCGCCTCCCCATCCGGCCGGATGCCGAGGATCACCACCACCAGGGCGGCCAGGACGATGAGACCTATGGAGACCAGGCCGAGGTAGCCGATCAGAGCGATGGCTCCTCGGGACATGCTGTTGTCGAACGAATACCGCAGACGATCGCCGAGACGGACCTGACGCATCGAGCTACCTCCGAGCTGATTTGGAAAGCCCGGAGAGGATAGCACGAGAGCCCCTTCCAGCCGTCGTGCGATTTTCTTCGTCTTTTTTGTCCACTTCAGGCCCCCAACGGCCCACTTTCTAGAAAGAATAGTTGCATCCGGTCAACTCAGGCCGTCCAGGCCTGTATCTATGAAAGGGAGGTCCTATGCCCCGCTCACGCCGTCTCGTTTCCACTCTCCTGCTCCTCGCCCTCTTCACCCTGCCCCTCAACGCGCAGCCCGCCCCTGGCCGCGAGGCCGAGGGGTTGGCCTTCGGCGCCTGGTTTTCGGCTCTGTGGGAGACCCTTTCCGCTCCCTTGACCGTCCTCTGGGAGACTAGCGAGACGGACGGAGACCCGGACGGCTCCGCGGACCAGGGCGATACGACGACCTCCGGGAGCGGGGACGAGGCGGGCGCCTGGGATCCGAACGGCGGATAGACAGGATTCCGCGTCGCCGTTCTTCCTTTCGAGACCTCGAAGCCCTAGAATAGGGGGACTCGGAGGAAAGCCCAATGCGCGGCGACATGGATCACCTGACCCGGGATCAGATCGATCTCTTCCTGGGACGGAAGCTGTCGAAGGAGCAGTCTACCGGCGTGGTACGGCACCTCCTCACCGGCTGTCCGCGGTGCGCCGAGCTCGCCGGCATGGCCTGGGGTTTCATCCCGCATTATGGAGAGGAACCCAATTATGAGGCGGTCTTCCGCCGGCTCGACCTCTTCGAGGAGATCGTGCGGCACGACATCGCCCGGGAGCGGATACGCGCGGGAGAGCTGTGGCCCAAGCTGCAGGCGCTCCCGCCGGAGCAGAGGCTCCTCGCGGTGAAGACCGATTCCGGCTACCAGTTCTGGGGGTTGTACGACTGCATCCTGAACGGCAGCAAGGCTGTCTGCCGCCTCGATCCGACCGTGGGATCGGACCTCGCCTACCTGGCGCTCGCGATCGCGGAACGCCTCGAGTCCAGGACGTATGGGGAGACCCGGATTCACGACTTCCAGGCGGCGGCGTACGGGGCTCTGGCCAACGCCAAACGCCTCGCCGCCGACTTCGCCGGGTGCGAAGAGGCCCTCCGCGCCGGATGGCAGGAGCTGCAGGCCGGGACGGAGGATCCGCTGGAGGAGGGCTGTCTGCTCTCTCTCTACGCCTCTTTCCTGACCGACCTCGGGGAGTTCGAGGCAGCCGTCGCCGTGCTCGACCGCGCCAGGCGCTGCTGCCGGCGCATCGGCGACCGGCACCTGGAAGGGCGCATGGTGCTCCATCAGGCGTCGACGATCGCCGAGGTGGATCCGCACCGGGGTATCGAGCTGGCGCGGCGCGCCGTCGTCCTCATCGACGACGACGCGGAACCCTACTCGGCTCTGGGAGCGCGTCATACCCTGGCCTTTTGTCTGAACATGGTCGGCGACACCGCGGCGGCGGAGGCGATCCTCGACGCCCACCGCCACCTCTATCTCCGCTTCCCCGAGCCGGTGACCGCCGGACGATTGCAGCGTCTGGAGGCCTTGATCGCCCGGGAGAAGGGGGACCTGGACAGGGCGGAGCGCCTCTTCCGGGGGCTGCACCGGATGTTCGAGAAGCAGCCCCAGAGGTTCCACTTCAACCTAGTCGTGAACGCTTTGGAGCTGGCCGAGGTCCTGGTTCTCCAGGAACGGATCCAGGAGTCGGTCCGCGTCCTCGCCGAGGTCTACCCGATCCTGGAGGGCTGGGGCGTCCACGTGGAGCTCCGCCGCTCCTGGCAGACGGTGCAGCAGGAGATCGGAGCCCGCGTTGCCGGAGCCCACGCCCTGCGCGAAATGGCCGATCTTCTCCGCCGGCGCTGGCGCCGGCGGTAGCCCCTCACCCCCTGGCCCCCTCTCCCATCCCCTCCCATCCGCCGGGAGAGGGGGAAATCAGGTCGCCACGATGTTGACCAGCCGGCCGGGCACGACGATCACGTTGCGCACGGTCTTGCCTTCCAGGAAGCGCTGAGCCCCTTCGGTGGCCAGCGCGCGCTCGCGCGCCTCTTCCTGGCTGATCCCCACCGGCACCGAGACGCGGTCGCGCAGCTTGCCGTTGATCTGGACGACCAGGGTGATCTCCTCGTCGCGCGCCGCCTCTTCGTCCACCTCGGGCCAGGGCTGGAGGTGGACCGACCGCTCATGGCCGAGCGACCGCCAGAGCTCTTCGGCGATGTGCGGCGCCACCGGCGCGAGCATCCGGACGTAAATGTCTTTCGCCTCCTCCCAGGCCTCGGAGCCCGCCGCGCCCTGGGAGCGCGCCTGGCTCATCTCGTTGAGCAGCTCCATCAGGGCCGCGACGACCGTGTTGAACTGGAAGGCGTCGAAGTCGCGAGTGACCTGCCGCAGGGTCTGGTGGAGCTTGCGGCGCAGGCGCACGACGGCCTCAGTATTTTCAGACTCCGCGGTCGCCTCCTCGGCCGGCTCCATGTAGAGGCTCCAGACCCGGCGCAGCCAGCGCGAAGCTCCTTCGATGCCGCGGCTGTTCCAGGGGCCTCCCTGGTCCCAGCGGGCGAAGAACATCAGGTAGGCGCGCACCGTGTCCGCGCCGTAGCGGTTCAAGAGATCGTCCGGAGCCACCACGTTGCCACGGCTCTTCGACATTTTCTCGGAGTCTTCGCCCAGGATGATCCCCTGGTTGCGGAGCTGCGTCATGGGCTCGTCGCCCTGGACGATGCCGATGTCACGAAGGGCCTTGTGGAAGAACCGCGTGTAGATCAGGTGCATGGTCGCGTGCTCGATGCCGCCCGTGTAGGTGTCGATCGGCATCCAGTAGCGGTACTCCACCGGATCGAAGGGACCTCCGTCGTAGCGCGGGCTCAGGTAGCGCAGGTGGTACCAGGACGAGCACATGAAGGTGTCCATGGTGTCGGTCTCGCGCTCGGCCGGACCGCCGCAGACCGGGCACCGGGTCTGCCGCCAGGTCGGGTGGAGCTTGAGCGGGCTCTCGCCCGTGGGCAGCCACTCGATGTCGTCCGGCAGCAGCACCGGGAGCTGATCCTCGGGCACGGGCACGGCGCCGTGCTCCGGGCAGTAGACGATCGGGATCGGAGCCCCCCAGTAGCGCTGGCGCGAGATCAGCCAATCGCGCAGCCGGAAGTTGACCGATCCTTTCCCATATCCCTTCTCTTCGAGGAACGCCACGACCTTTTCATAAACCTGATCGGCCGGCGTGCCGGTGAGCGGGCCGGAATTGATCATGGAGCCTTCATGGGACATCGCCTCCTGCATGTCCGCCGGGTCCGGCAGCTCCTCACCGTTTTTCTGAATGACCGGGCGGATCTCCAGGCCGTATTTGCGGGTGAATTCAAAATCCCGCTGGTCGTGCGCCGGCACGGCCATGATCGCGCCGGTGCCGTAGCTCATCAGCACGTAGTCGGCGATCCAGACCGGGATGCGCTCGCCGTTGACCGGATTGACGGCGTAGCCGCCGGTGAAGACGCCGGTCTTCTCCTTGTCCGCGGTCTCGCGCTGGATGTCCGTCTGGCGGACGGCTTTCTCGACATAGGCTTCGACCTCGGCCCGCCGGTCGTCGCTCGTCAGCTTGGCGACCAGCGGATGCTCGGGCGCGAGGACCATGAAGGTCGCGCCCCAGAGCGTGTCCGGACGGGTGGTGAAGATCTCGAACGGCTCCCCCTGCTCGGTGTGGAACGTGACCTGCGCCCCCTCGGAGCGGCCGATCCAGCGCTCCTGGAGCGTCCGCACCCGTTCCGGCCAGTCGATCCCGGAAAATTCGAGCAGCTCCTCGGCATAGCGCGTGGTGCGGAAGAACCACTGCGCCAGCTCCTTGCGGATGACCGGTGTGTCGCAGCGCTCGCAGCGGCGGTCGTCGCCGATCACCTGCTCGCGGGCCAGCGTCGTGTTGCAGCTCGGGCACCAGTCGACCGCGGCCCTTTTGCGGTACGCGAGGTCGGCCAGGAAGAACTGCATGAAAAACCACTGCGTCCAGCGGTAGTACTCGGGGTCGCAGGAGACCGCCTCGCGCCGCCAGTCGATCATGGTGCCCATGCGGCGGAGCTGGCCGCGCATGCGCTCGATGTTGGCCCAGGTCCACTCCTTGGGATGGATGTTGCGCTTGATCGCCGCGTTCTCGGCCGGCAGGCCGAAGGCGTCGAAACCCATGGGGAACACCACGTTGAATCCCCTCATCCGCATGAAGCGGGCGCGGGCGTCGGACGGCGAGATGGCGTACCAGTGCCCGATGTGCAGATCGCCCGACGGATAGGGCAGCATGGTCAGCGCGTAGTGCTTGGGCCGGCCCGGCTCGGCGTCGGAGCGGTAGAGGCCCTCGGCCTCCCAGCGCTCCTGCCACCTGGGCTCCAGCGCCGACGGATCGTACGCGCGGGAATCCTTGTCTCTCTCCATAAGCGCAAAAAACCTTTCAAAAGCTCAGGGCCAGGGCTCGTGCGTCAGCTTTTCGAACGCACGATACATGGTAACGGCATCGATGCCGCCGAGCATTCTCGACGTCGCGTAGAGCTGCTGGACGCTGCGGCCGACGATGCGCATGGCATCCCGGTTGACCTCCTCCGCCCGCCACTCCTCCGCCCGCTCGTGGCTGACCGAGATCACGCCGCCGGGGCTGACCAGCGGATCGGGGACGAAGGAGATCCCGGCCTCCCGCAGGACGCCGAGCGTGGCGTCGCGGCCGGCTTTCCCCGCCTCGGTCGTCGACACCTGGTCGTTGCCGGCGCCGAGGATCAGCCGCAGGTTGCCGTGCCTGGCGCGGTTGGCGGCCAGGATCTCGGCGCGCGTCCGCTCGCCCCAGGCCGGCACCCGGGAGAGCCACTCGGCCATGCCGGCGTTGGGCGAGACCACGCGGACGTGCGGATCCGAGAGCGCCTCCTCCTCGGAGGCGAAGATCCGGCCCGCGCGGTGGATCGCCCGCAGGGCCGCGAGATGCCCGTCGCCGACCGCCGCCGCGCGCTGCAGGCTGGTCTGGTACCAGTCCTCGACCGCCTGCGCGCCGGGCTTCAGGAACTCGTCGAAGAGCCACACCTCGGCCCCGGCTTCATGGAGCAGCCAGAGCAGGGGGAAGCCGACCTTGCCGGCGCCGAAGACCAGGATGGGGACGCCGCGCAGCGGGTCGCCGGGGTCCGCCTGGAAATCGCCCGCCTGCTCGCGGACGGCCTGCCGGAGCCCGGCGAAGATGCCGCAGGCGGTCCCCTCCCCGGTGTCGCGGTTGCAGCCGAGCCCGATGAGATGGCGGGTCTCCTGCGCCATGATCTCGATCTGGGGGGCGCCGACCCCGACGTCCCCGGAGGCGACGTACTGCCCGCCGATCCGGTCGATGAGCCGCCCGTGGCAGCGCAGCCGGTGCGGGCTCAGCACGGCGTCCGGAGGGGTCCAGATCACCCCTTTGCCGCCCTGCCAGTTGAAAAGCTGATAGCCGTCGCGCAGCGAGCGGGCCGACTTGCGCAGGAGCGAATTCTTGATGTACATGGACATCGCCAGCTCGATCGCCTCGTGAGGCGCCCGCGCCCGCTCCTTCCTGAACCACCGGGTGCCGCCGAGGGCCGGCCATTCGTCCTTCCAGTCCTTGCGGCAGAGCGCCACGCACGAGTACACGTGCTCCGCCGGGTCCGGGCTGGACAGGTCCACCGCCTCATACACGTCGAAATCGTCCTCCCGGATCGGACCCCTGAGCTCGAGGGACGAGAAATCGCCGTCCGCCATGAAAACGCGCCTCCTGGTCGTGATGTCTGGGGATTGGCTCGGGACTGAAACAGGCCTTCGCGCGCCCGGGGGGAGATTCTACACCACAGGCGTCCGAGCCCCCGCCGCCATAGACTAGACAGCCATGCGCCTGATCCGGGCCTCCCTCCGCCACCCACGCCTGGCGATCGTTCTCGTCCTCGCCGTCACCGGCCTGGCCGCGGCGGGGCTGCCGCGCCTGGAGCTGCGCACGGACGGCCACGCCCTCGTGCCGCCCGGCGATCCGGCGATCGTCGCGGACGCGGAGATCCGCGGGCGCTTCAGGCTGCGCGACCCGATCGTCGTGCTCGTCCAGACCTCGCATCCTGGCGGGATCTTCAACCTGGAGACCCTGACGCGGGTCCGCAAGCTGAGCGACGCCTTCGCGGCCCTGCCGGGCGTCGGCCCCGAGAACGTCGCGAGCCTCGCCACCGAGCGCCGCGACCGGGTCTATCCCGGCACGCTGACGTTCCGCCCTTTCCTCGACCCTCTGCCGGACACCCCGGAGCTCATGGAGACCCTCCGTGGCGACGTCGAGGCGCCGGGGCTGCTGCGCGGGACCCTGGTGTCCTACGATGGCAAGGCCGCGACGATCCTGGTCGGTGTTCCCAGCGGGCCCGGCGGAACCGGGGATCGCATCGCCTTCTACCGGCAGGTCCGGTCGCTGGCGGATTCCATGGAGGGAGGGCGCGACCGGATCGACGTCGTCGGAGCCCCGGTGGCCGAGGCGCTGCTCGGGACTCACCTGCTGGCAGACCTGGCCGTCCTTCTCCCGCTGAGCCTGGCCGTGGTCGCCCTGATCGTGTGGCTCGGCTGCCGGCGGGTCTGGGGCGTGCTGCTGGCGCTGTCCAACGCGGGAGCGTGCATCGTCGCGACCTTCGGCCTGATGGGATGGCTGGGCTCGCCCGTCTACCTGACCACCGCCATGCTGCCCGTGGTCCTGACGACCGTGGCCGTGGCCGACGAGATCCACGTCTTCTGGCAGCACCAGCGCGCCCTCGCCGCAGCCAGCGGGGAGAGCCCGGCGGAGCTGGTGGCGCGGACCCTCGGCCGGCTCGCGGCGCCGATCGTGTTCACCACGGTGACAACCGCGGTGGGCTTCTTGTCGTTCCTCTCCTCCCCTATTCAGCCGGTCCGCGCCTTCGGGCTGTTCGCCGGGATCGGCGTGCTGTTCTGCCTGGCGTGGTCGTTCCTGGTGACTCCGGCGGCCCTCCTCCTGCTCGGCCCGGAGAGGCTGCGGCGCCCTGCCATGGCAACGCGGCCGGGAGGCGACCGGATCTCCCAGGTCCTCGCGCTCGGGCTCCGCCGGCCTGGATGGACTCTGGCCGCGCTGGCCGGATTGACCCTGATCCTCGGCGCGGGCGTGGCCCGGCTGCAGGTCCAGGACAGTTGGATCGACGGCTTCGCCCCCGGCAGCGACTTTTATCAAGCGACCCAGAGGGCGAACCGACACCTGCACGGCACCCACACGCTGCTGGTCCACCTGGATTTCGACCGGCCGGCACCGGAGGGAGTGCCCGCCTTCCAGTCGCCGGCCGTCCTCGACGCCGTCGGCCGCCTGGAGGGGTTCCTCCGCGGCCGCCCCTACGTCGGGGGCGTGCTCGGCCCGAACAGCCATCTGTCCGCCGTCACCTACCTCTGGCTCGCCCGGCAGGAGGAGATGCGGGCAATCCCCCGGCATCCCGACCGGGTGAAAACGGCCTGGGAGCGCTTCGACATGGGGCGCGGCGAGCACCGGCGGCGGGAGATCGTCGACGACGACCTGCGGCGCGGCGTGGTCACCGTCTTCCTGAAGGATGCGAACTACCGCGACACCGCCGCCCTGATGGACGATATCCGCGCCTTCTCCGCGAAGTACCTGGCACCTCTCGGCGGCAGGATCGGTTTCGCGGGCGACGTCGCGGTCAGCCAGGCGATGATCCCGGCCATCGTGCGCACGCAGGTCTCCTCGGTGCTGTGGGCGCTGGTGGGCTCCTTCGCGGCGGTCTGGATCGCCTCGCGCTCGTTCCGCACCGCCGGCCTCGCCATCCTGCCGGTCTCCGTGGCCGTGCTCTGGGTCTTCGGGGTGATGGGCTGGTCGGGCATCCCCCTCGGCGTGGCGACCTCGATGTTCTGCTCCATCTCCCTGGGCATCGGCGTCGACTACGCCATCCACCTCCTCGACCGGATGCGCCCCATGAGCGGCCAGGGGAGCGGCGAGACCGCGCTCCAGGCCGTCCAGGAGGTCGGCCCGGCGATCGTCACCGACACGGCGGCCATCGCTCTGGGCTTCGGCCTCCTCGCGATCTCCCAGGTGCCCTCCAACGCCCGCTTCGGAGGCCTCGTCGCCGTGGCCCTGCTGGCCTCGTGCGTGCTTACGCTGGCGGGGCTGGGTGCGCTGCTGGCGCGGCGCTCGGAGTGACCGGTGAGGAAGGGGGTATACTCCCGAGGTGCGCGACGATGATCTTCGTCCTGAGTACGATCTTCAGTCCCTGCTCGTGGTAACCCGGGGACCGGGGCGCAAGAAACCGGAGGAGGTAGCCCAGGTGAAAACCCTTGCTCTTGAAGTTCCGGACCGACTGGCGGAGGAGTTGGAGAGTCTCGTCCGTGCGGGCTGGTTCGCCAGCCAAGAGGAAGCGGTCCGCCTGGCTCTGGCCGAGTTCCTCCAGCGGAACAAGCTCCGGCTCCAGGAGGAGCACCAATTGGAGGACATCCGCTGGGCCCTGGATGTCAAGGATGCCGCTCGTTGAAGATCGTCGTCTGCGACACAGGCCCCATCCTCCATCTTCGCGAAGCTGAAAGCCTCTCCATCCTCCAGGCTGCTGGATCGATCCACATTCCGCTCGCGGTGGACGCCGAGATGGCCCGGCTGGATCGGCTCTGGGCGGACGAGAGGCCAGCCTGGATTCAGACGACTTCGCTCGACCCGGCACACCTCAACGATGCGCGGAGTTGGTTGCAAGCGGGACTGCTCGACCCTGGAGAGGCCCAAGCTCTCGCGCTGGCAGCCCAGATCGGTGCCGACTGGCTCTTGACCGACGATGCCGCGGCTCGCACTCTGGCTCAGCATCAGGGGTTTGAGGTGCACGGTTCTGTGGGGCTCATTCTCTGGGCGGCGACAGAGGGTCATCTCGACCGCTCGGAAGGAGAGAGGGCACTCGAAGCGCTGGCCCGCTCTTCGCTCTGGATCTCCGCCCGAGTCCTCTCGGAAGCCCGTAGCGCCTTGGAACGGATTCTCTCCCAAAGGCCTGACTGACAGGCTCGCCGTTCGAGCGGCTTCAGAACCCCACCTTGAACTCCGCCCCACCCGTCTCCCGGTTCTCCAGCGTGAAGTCGAAGCCGTGCTGAGCGAGGATCTCCTGGATGAGCGTCAGGCCGAGGCCGCGGCCGTCTCTCTTGGTGCTGAAGAACGGGGTGAAGAGGAGGGGACGGACGTCTTCCGGGATGCCCGGCCCGGTGTCGGCGATGGCGAGGACCGGACGGTTCCCGTCATTGAAGAGCCGTAGCCCGATGCGGCCGTCCTCCCCGATGGCCTCCATGGCGTTCTTTAGGACGTTCACCAGCACCTGCTCGATCTGATTGCGGTCGATGTCGATCGCGGGGACCGGCTCCGCCCTCTCCCACTCGCAACGGATACGGCGCCGGTCGAGCTGCGGACGGAGCAGCAGGAGGATCTCGTCGAGGAGCTGGCGGACGTCGCACGGCCGGCGGTCCGGCGGCGGCAGGCGCACGACCTCCGCGAAGCCGTTGACGAAAGCGCCGAGTCGCTCCATGCGCGCGATGGCCACAGCGAGCGCGTGGGTGAAGTCCTGGCGGTCCTCCTCATTGAGCTGATCGCTGTAGCCGCGGAAGGAGTCGAGCAGCGAGCTGACCGGCCCCACCGAGTTGTTGACCTCGTGCGACATCATGCGGATCAGCTTGCCGTAAGCCGCCTTCTCCGAAGCGCGCAGCTCTTCGGTCAGCTCCTCGAAAATCAGGAAGCTGCGCGGAAAGCCGCGGTCGAAGAGCTCGGTCCGGGACACCTTGAGCCGCCGCCGGCCCTGGCTCAGCACCCGCGACTCTCCAACCGGGATGCCGGCGAGCTCGCTCCCCAGCGATCCCTCCAGCTCCTCCAGTCTTTTGCCCAGGGCCTCCTCGGTCGAGACTCCCAGGAGCTGCCGCGCGCTCGAATTCAGCATATCGATCCGGCCGTCGAAGTCGAGCGTCAGGACGCCGGCGGGCGAGGCCGAGAGCACGCGGTCCAAAAAATAATGCTGCTCCTGGAGCTTCAAACGCTCGTCGCGCAGGCGGAAGATCATCCCGTTGTAGATGCGGATGAGAGCGTCCATCTCCGGCTGCCCCACCTCGCGGAACTGCGAAGTGAAGTCGCGCTCGCTGATCAATTCGGCGCCGGTACGGATCATCTCCAGGGGGACGAAAAAGGCGCGCACGAGGAGGACTCCGAAGACGATCGACACCACGAACAGGGCCTCGACCGCCAGCAGGAGCAACGGCGTCTCGCGGACGACGAAAAAAGAGATCACCCCGAGGACGAGGTGGATCAGGACCAGATAGACGACGATCTTGGCGCGGAGGGAGAAGCGGCCCCTCACCCCCTGGCCCCCTCTCCCACCCCCTCCCCCCAACCGGGAGAGGGGGAAAAAACATTACTTTTAGACAGAGTTCCCCCTCTCCCGGCGGAAAGGGAGGGGGTGGGAGAGGGGGTTAGGGGGTGAGGGGTCTCACGCCCCATGAGGATCCAACCCGTACTTCTCAAATCTCCGGTACAGCGCCGCTCGCGACAACCCCAGCGCCTCGGCCACGCGGGTGATGTTTCCCTCATAGTGCTTCATGCACTTGAGGATCATGGCCTTCTCCATCTCGTCGAGCGTCATGCTGCCGGGGCTGGGGAGGGCCGTGCCGCGCACATCGCGGGTCTCCAGCTCCGAAAGCGCCCGCAGATCGCCCACGTCGAGGTGGTCGCCGTCGAGGACCAGCACGGCCCGCTCGATCGTCTGCTTGAGCTGGCGGATGTTGCCCGGCCAGATCTGATCGCTCAGCCAGTCCAGCGCGCGGTCGGTGATGGAGACCGGTGCGCCGCGCCGGTACGTCCGCGCGCAGAGGTCGAGGAAATGGCGGGCGAGGAGCGGGATGTCGCCGCGCCGCTCGCGCAAGGCGGGCAGGCGGACCGTGATCAGATTGAGACGGTAGAGCAGGTCCTCGCGGAACTGCCCCTTCTCCACCGCCTCCGACAGATCGCGGTTCGTGGCGGAGATCACCCGCACGTCCACAGTCCGCGTCACGCTCGACCCCAAAACCTCATACGAACGGTCCTGGAGCACGCGCAGGAGCTTGACCTGGGCGTTGAGATCGATCTCGCCGATCTCGTCGAGAAAGATCGTGCCGCCGTCCGCCATCTCGAAGCGCCCCTTGCGATCGGATTTCGCGTCGGTGAAAGCGCCGCGCACGTGGCCGAACATCTCGCTTTCGAACAGCGTCGACGAGATGCCGCCGAGATTGACCTTGACGAACGGCCGGTCCTTGCGCCGGCTGTTCCTGTGGAGCGCCTCCGCGATCATCTCCTTGCCCGTGCCGCTCTCGCCGGTGATCAATACGGAAGCGTCCGTCGGGCTGACGCGGCCGATCAGCTCCAGCAGCTTGAGGAACTTCGGGTCACCGCCGATCAGGCCGTGGAAGTCGAAGCGCCGGTCGAGATCGTCGCGGCTGGCCGGCGCTCCCCTCCCGTCTCCCGAGCGCGCCTCGGCGAGGCTCAGCGCGGTCTCGACCGCCTGCAGGAGCTGGGCGTTGTTCCACGGCTTGGTGATGAAGTCGGCCGCGCCCGCCTTGATCCCCTCGACCGCGAGCGCGATCGAGCCCCACGCCGTGACCAGGATCACGGGCAGCCCGGGGCGGAGCTTGCGGATCGCCGCCAGCAGCTCCATCCCCTCCTCGCCGCTCGTGCCGCGCGAGAAGTTCATGTCCTGGAGGACCAGGTCGAGCTCCTGCTCGCGGAGCGCCGCCAAGGCCTCCTCCTGCGACCGGGCCGCCCGCGAGGAGTAGCCGTGCCGCTTCAAGAGGAGGCCGAGCGACGTGGTCACCGACGGGTCGTCATCGACGATCAGGATCATGGCAGCATCAGGACTCTTATTCGTAGCGCAGCGCCTCGGCGGGCTGGATGCGGCTCGCCATCATGCTCGGATAGAGAACGCACAGAGCGGTCAAAAGATACATGGTCGCCATTGCGAGCAGGATACCCCCGGCGAAGACCCCGGGACGGATGAAGCCGACCAGGTCGAGGACCGGGATCTGGACGACCAGCGCCGTACCCAGCAGCACGCCCAGGGTCGTGACCAGGAGCTGCTCGAGGACGATCTGGCGGTGCACCTCCGCGCGGGAAGCGCCGGCCGCCCGCCGCAATCCGATCTCCCGGGTGCGCTGGAGGAGATTCTGCCACAGCACGCCGAGCAACCCGAGGCCGACCATCAGCAGGAGGAAGAAGGCCACCACGGCGCCGGCGATCACCGGCGTCAGACGGAGCCGGAAGGCCGACTCACGGAGCTGCCAGAGCGGCCGGGCCTCGAACGACCATTCCGGAGCCACGGCCTGGAGCCGTTCGATCAGCTCTTCTTCGAACGCGGCCGGAGTGCCCGGCCGGAGGCGCACGAGGAGATTGCGGGCCGGCCGGTCGTCAGGATGCCCCGCACGCTTCAGGTTGAACAGATAGTTCCGGACTCCGGTCAGCTCTCCGCCGCTCCGGTAGTCCCGCACCACGCCGATCACCCGCCGCTGCCTTTCGGGATCGCCGAATAGCTTCCCGACCGGATCCTCGTCGCCGAAAGCGGTCCGGGCGAGATCCTGATCGATTACCAGCGGCTCCCAGGCGAGCGCCGCGTCCGCCGGCTGGAACCAGCGCCCCCGCGCCAGATCGGGCCGCATCACCTTGTCGAAATCCTGGGTCACCTCGTTGAAATCGAACTCGATGGACCTTCCGCCATACTCGTGGAGGCCCGTCGAGGTGCCCAATTCGAAGGGGACTCCCATCGATCCCGCCACGGCCTCGACCGGATCGAGCGCCTGGACCTCCCGCAGCAGCCGCGCGAAAGTCGCGACCTGCTCGGGCGTGTGCGTGTCGTCGCTCACCTGCTTCATGTCGATGTTGACGCTGACGACGTCTTCCCAGGCGAAGCCCAAAGGGCGCCGGTAGTTGCTCCAGAAATAGATCCCCAGGGTCCCGACCACGAAGACCACCAGGAACGAGAAGAAGATCTCCAGGATGAGCAGAGCGTTCGTGCGCTTGCGGTTCCACACCATCTTGAAAAGGTGACGCATCATACGGACCTCCCGCGGAGGGCCTGGACGGGATGCAGCCTGGACATCTTCCAGGCCGGGTAGACCCCGGAGAACAGGCCGAAGAAGAGAGCGAGGGCCAGGCCATAGAGGAAGACCCGGGCGTTGAGCTGGAAATTGGCGTACGGAATGATGCCGCTCGCGTTGAGCGCGGAGAGCACCGCCGCCGCCAGGACGAAGCCGATGGCCCCGCCCACCAGGGTCAGGATGAGGTTTTCGACCACGAACTGGCCGACGAGCGTGCGCGACGACGCGCCGAACGCCTTGCGCACGCCGATCTCCGAGGCCCGGTCGAGGATACGGCTCAGATTGATGTTCACCAGGTTCACCGTCGGCAGGATCATGAACAGCACGGCGAGGACGATCAGCGTGACCAGCAGCCGTCCGGCGAGGCTCTCCTCCATGTCGCCGAAGGTCAGCCGGGAAACGGCCTCGAACAGCGTGTCGGCCCCTCCTCGCAAAGTCTTCCACCCCGACTGAGGGGGGAGGTAGAGCTCGGCGTCCCTGAAACGGGATTCGACCTCGGCCTTGATCGCGGGGAAGTCCGCGCGGTCGCGGGCAAGGATCGCGGCCATGAACCGGCCCTGGATGTCGGTCCGGTACGACTGCGACTTGAACGTGCTGTTCGGCACCCAGACGTCGGCGAACGAGACGATGCGCAGGATCGGCACGTCCGGCACCACACCCACCACGCGGAAGCGCTGCTCGTCGATCTCGATCGTCTTGCCGACCGCGGACCCGCCGCCGAAGAAGCGCTCGCGCGTGGTCTCATTGATCACCGCGACGAAACGGGCGTTCTTGTCGTCGTCGGGCGTGAACGGCCCGCCTTCGAGAAATTCGAAGCCCAGGATCTGCCAGAACTCGCCGTCCGTATTCTTGAGGTACGACCGGATGATGCGGCCGTCGACATACGAGTTGGCGGTGGTGGGAGTCGAGAAGATCGAAACCTTTTCCACCGCGGGCACCTCGGCCGGCAGCTTGCTCACGATGCGGTGGAGCAGGCCGTATCCGGCGCCGCCCGAGTAGCCGCGATTCTCGCTGCGGAGAGCGATCTGGTAGATACCGAGCGTGCGGTCGCCGCGGACCTCCGGCGCCTGCGGAGCCAGGATGTGGTCGAGCATCGCGCTCGCGACCATCAGCACGACGAGCGTCACGCTGATGCCGAAAAGGCTGATGAAGGTGAAGAACTTCCGCCGCAGCAGGACCTTCAGCGCGATCTTCAAATAGTTCTTGAGCATCGCCGTCCTCTCACTGCACCTGGCGGCCGTCGAACAGGCGCACCGTGCGGTGCGTCTTCTCGGCCAGGCGCGGATCGTGGGTGACCATGACGATCGTGGTCCCCTCGTTGGCGTTGAGGTCCTGCAGAATGCCCATGATCTCGTCGCCCATCTGGCTGTCGAGATTGCCCGTGGGCTCGTCCGCGAGCAGCACCTGCGGCCGGCCGACGATAGCGCGGGCGATCGCGACCCGCTGCTGCTGGCCGCCCGAGAGCTGGGTCGGGAAGTGCCCCGTGCGCGAGCCGAGGCCGACGCGGTCGAGCGCGGCGAGCGCGGCCTTGCGCCGCTCCTTGTTGGTCATACGGCGGTAGAGCAGCGGGATCTCGACGTTGTCCGCCACCGACAGATCACTCACCAGGTGGAACTGCTGGAAGATGAAGCCGATCCGCTCGTTGCGCAGGCGCGCCAGCGCGCGGTCGCCCTGGCCGTTGATCGCCGCGCCGCCGATCTCGACCGTGCCCTCGCTGGGCTCGTCGAGCAGGCCGATCAGGTTGAGCAGCGTGCTCTTGCCGCAGCCCGAAGGGCCCATGACCGAAACGAATTCGCCCTTGTCGACCTGCAGATTGATGTTGTCGAGCGCGGTGGTCTCGACCCGGTCGGTGCGGTACATCTTGGTCACTTTATCCAGACGGATCATGGAGTCCTCTCCTATTTCAAATTCACCTGTTCCAGGTGCGTGTAATCGCTCATGGCCGAGAGAATCACCTCGTCTCCCACCTCCAGCCCCGCGAGCACCTCGTAGTGGTCGTAGCCCGAGATCCCGAAGCGGACGTCCCGCCGCTCGGCTCGATCGCCGCGCACCACGAAAACCCTGCCGTCCGCGCCGTTCTGGGAGAACGTCCCCCGCGGCACGCGCAGCGCGCTGGCCCGCGAATCGACGACGATCAGCACGTCCACGTTCAGGTTGTTGCGCAGCCTGGGATTGCGGCTGTCGTCCAGATCCACCGCGAGCCTCACGGCGCCGTTCTCGATCGTCGGATAGATCTGGCTGAGCCGCCCCGGCAGGTCCTCGCCACCGATCTTCACGCGCACCGGAAGACCGGGACGGAGCTTCGGCGAATGAATGTCGGAGACCATCGCCTCGACGCGGAAAGAATCGAGATCGGAGATGCGGGCGATGACCTCGCCGCGCGGTACCGTGGCGCCCTCGCGGGGCACCACCCAGGTCAGGATTCCCGAGCGGTCCGAGCGGGTCGTGCCGAGAGCGAGCTGGCGCCGCGCCTCGTCGCGCTCCTTGCGCAGAGTCCGTAGATCGAGCTCGAGCCCCTGGAGCTGAGCGTCCGTCGACCGCCGGGCGCCGCGCACCGAATCCTCGAGCTGCGCCAGCTCGATCTGGGCCTTCCTCGCCTCGACCTCGACCGCCTTGAGCGCCTCCGCGGAAACCAGGCCGTCCACGCGCAGCTTGCGGTTCTGCTCCAGGCGGTACTGGAGCGCCTCGACGTCCAGCTTCTGACTCTCGATCCGCCCCCGCAGATCGCTCAGGCTCTTCTCCAGACTGAGACGGAGCTGCTCCTGCTCGTTGGCCTTTTTGGCGAGCTGATCCTCCAGCTTTTCGACCTGCAGGCGGGACATCGACGTATCCAGCTTGAGGATCTCCTCGCCCTCCCGCACCGCCTCGCCGGGCCGCTTGAGGATCTTCTCCACGCGCGCCTCGAAGGGGATCGACAACACCCCCTCGAACGCCGGAATCACCGTCCCCGAAGCCTCGACAATTCCCTCGATCGCCCCCCGGTCCACCGTACCCGTCCGGATGCGTTCGCGGGCGATCGAAGGCCGCAGCCATCCGGGAAGAAACAGGAGCACAGCCACCAGCAGCGCCACCGTCCCACCTCCCAGAGCCACCCGGCGCCCGATCAGCCGTCTCCGAAAGCTCACATCCAACTCGCGGTCCATGTCCAAACCCTCCGGTCGGCTTCCGGACAGGGCAAGGCTTGTGCCACAGGTCAACTTGTTTGAAATGAGCTACTTAGGGAAAAACAGCGGCGTCCGGAATCGTACGGGGGTGGACGGGGGTGTTCGGAAGCGGACAGCAGGGTTACCAGAAACAGCAAGAGGCCGGATAGACATCCGGCCTCTTGCCTCTGGGAAATCAAACCGCTCTAGCCCCAGGGATCAGCGCTCGAGCCACCCATCTGGCTATTCTCCTATCCGTATATGAGTTATGTACTTGGCTTCGGCACTCGGCCTTGCCATTCTCTAAGACGAACCCCAGGGGTCCACAACTGAGCCGCCAAGCGGCGTGAACTCGGGCTCTGTTGAAACTCCACCCCTGCTGGAGAGAGCGTCTGTACGTAGCATAAAGAAGATGCGTAACGACGTCAACAACCAAGTGAGTCCATTCATCCCTCTTACAGCCTCCTTTCTGACCCGAGACTTGGCCCGGATCTGATCAGCGCGGGACCGAACAATCGCCAGACCTAAGACCGTCCGCGCGGCTACTCCGCCGGTCAGTCCAGCAAATCCCCTACGCCCTTTCTCCAAGCGAAGAAGATCCTACTTGCTACCCATGAAGCAAGCAATGCTAGACTATACCCTGAAATCGCCGATCCTTGCAACCGGTACATTAACCATGTACAAAGGAGCCAAGATGGCTGGCCGGAAAGAACGGAATTGCCAGATCCGAATGTCTTCATCGCTCTGGAACCTAGTAGGGGAGATTGCCACAGAACTCGGGTATACAGATGCCCGCGGCCGTCACTCCGCCATTATCCGCGAAATGGTAGCAGCGGCTGCCGCGAAATGGACATATTCTCCTTACGTCTGCAGATCTGCTGATCATGTGGTACTCGTTACAAGGGACGGGAACATCTTCTTTCGTCATGTCGAGACCCTCCGCTTGAACTCTCAGAGAGAGAAGTTGCCCTGCTTTGTTGAGATGAAACCGGAGAAGCGTGACTACTACCGCAAGCAACGAGATCTCCTTCACCCGAATGTTCCGGAGAATAAGTGGTTTCAACGTCAGTGGCTCCTTAACCACTTCGCTACCTGGAATGGGAAAAGGAACGCGAATGATCTGGAGTCCTTCCAGCAAAGGCCGCTCAGCTCCCGCGTCGATCACTTCGGCACGACTTACAAGAACGCCGACTTGGCCGTGAATGCCATCGGGGGACGCTTCCTTACCCGGGAGATTATCATTGGACTTAGAGACTATGTCCAATGGAAAGAACCGCAAACTCCTGCCTTTGATCGCATTGACATACCAATTGACATACCAACAGCGAACCTCGAGATCTGCGTCATCGTTGATCAAGCCCTTTTCGAGTCTCTGGAAGTCGAAGCAGAGGAGATCGCGCACCTGGCGCTGGAGTTTCGCAATCGAGAGTCCGCTCGCTTTGAGGGAAAAGACGTTGCCCAATTACCGGAAATCGGCTTTGACGAGCAGTTTGGCCGATCATCAGAACCCGAGCCTGCCGAGGAGATGCGCAAAAGAATCGATTTACTTCGTCAGCGCCTCGGAACTATCCTTAATACCAGAACCACAGAAGGACAGAAGGCTGCGGACTCGGCAGGCGAGAAGGCTATCCGGTCATCACTGAAGGAGCCCGAGAATTTCTTGTTTTACTGGCTGCGATGGCCCTCTCCTCATCTGGGGATCGAAGCCTGCGTCCGGTGGGAGAAGCCCATACGACGAACAGAATAACCAAGGCACTTGGCTAGGAAGAAGTCACGGACAATTTTGATGAACACACCACCTTATCCCGGAGGGGATTTATGAAAGTTTTCTTGAGTTGGTCAGGCGAACAGAGTAGGGCTATAGCCGAAATACTACATGGCTGGCTGCCGAAAGTCATTCAAAGGGTGAAACCATATTACACTCCTGATGACATCACTAAGGGCTCCCTTTGGAACAGCGAGATTGCAGCCGTGCTAGAGGAGTCAAGAGTAGGCATCATATGCCTTACACGCGACAATTTACGCGAGCCTTGGATCATGTTCGAGGCTGGGGCTCTATCCAAAATCATCAAGAGTTCCCGTGTCTGCCCGATCCTCTTCAACGTAAAGAATGCTGACATTGTAGGACCCCTAGCCAGCTTTCAGGCTGCGCACTTCGACAAGAAGGAGATAAGGCGCGTCTTGAACATGATCAATGAAGAACTCAAAACAGAAGCTCTGTCGCAGGAACAATTGAACGACGAGTTCAAGATGTGGTGGCCGTCGCTAGAAGAACAGATTTTAGCCGAGCTTCGCACCGAGGTTAAAGAACCTGCCCCACTTCGGACAGAACAGGAAGTTCTGGGGGAAATTCTTGAGCTAGGTCGAGTAGCTGGTCGCTTGGAGAAGGAATTCAAAGGGCGTTTGTTCTCAAGCTTGGGTTACATAATGGGCGAGATGAGTATGAAGCCAGGCTCTATTGAGCCGACAGACAAGGATCGTCTTATAGAAGCGGTTAGCCATTGCCTCCTCGGCTATGAGTATCTCAAGGAGGTTGGAGGCGCACCAGAATACATGGCCTTAAACAATTGGGTATACTACTCAACTGCATTGAATGACTCTTCAAGAGCTGGATTCCTGTTGCCACAAGCTCGTCGATTACTGGAGGCCGGGGAACAACATAATGCGGCAAACTTGATTCTTACTGGATGCAGAACAATTCTGCAATTCAGCCCTAACCCTAAAGAGAAGCGGCACGCTCGAAGAAGAATCACTGCGCTGTTGCAGGGCCCACTTTCTGACAAACAGCGAAAGGAGGTCCAGCTATACCTCAAATATTTCCGTGAGGCGACGGAGAGTAAAGTTAAGCTCAGAACGAAAGCCGGAACGCACAGGCCCGGCAAATCTTCAACGCGAACCGTGGTCCCGAATCGAATCAGTCACAAGCGAGATAATAACCCGCCTAGCAATGAGTAGCGCGACACCTTCCCGAATAGACTCGCGGCGCCTCAGCCTGCTGACTTCCGCGAGCCAGAAGATGGCTCTTGCGAGCGCCGGACAGGCTCTGGCTCGCAAAGCACGATGACTCCGTATGTGTAGGGCGGATCAAAAACGTAGTTGCCTGGGCCAAGTCGAACCAGATCCCAGGCGAGATCCAACTCCTCTCAGCTCATCTCCCGCAGATTCGGATCGTCCTCACTGAGCAGCTCCATTCTCACCTCCTGTCGTCGGCACTCCCGCGAAGCCAGCGTTCGGCGAGGCGACAGGCCTGTTCGTTGGCTCCGCGATGGCGTCAGCCCGTCACACGAGGTTCCACTCAACGTCAGTGGTAGACCTCGCGCCGGTGCCCGATGCGGACGACGAGCACGGTCACCTGTTCGTGTAACACCTCGTAGACGATTCGGTAATCGCCGACGCGCAAGCGGCGTAGGCCGGAGAACTCCCCCCTTGGGGTGCCGCCCGCGAGCGGTTCACGCCGCAGCCGATCGATGGCTTGGATCAATCGCGAGCGCTCGGCTTTGGGAATCCGGCTGAGCGACTTCGCAGCTCTAGCTTTGATCTTGCTCGAGAAGTTCACACTTCACGTCTTCCCAGTTCAAGATGGGATCCGACGGATCTAGGAGCCGCTCCAAGCCGAGTTGAAGGTCTTCAACATCATCTAGGTAGTACTCGACCGCCTGGCGGATGAGCTCGGCCCTGGTCCGGTGAAGCCGGTTTGCGGCGCGGTCGATCTCGTCGACAAGCTCTGCGGGAAATCGGGCACTGACCTGAGGCATGGACATCTCCTGAGTGTCGCCGACCGTCATCGTCTCCCACAGGCAGTGCGGAGAGCAAGGGATACTCTGTCTACGCGAGCGTGGCCGGTTGGCTCCGGCCTGTGCCCTTCTACCAATCCGGCGCGGGTGGTTCGCGCCTGTCTTGCTCTTTTCGCCGAACTGGCGCGGACG
>DASVEF010000318.1:0-10477 GCA_036380715.1 Thermoanaerobaculia bacterium
CCCCGGACGCTCGCTCGCCGTGGACCGCAAATTCTGGCCCCTCGGCGTCCCCGTCTGGCTCGACGCCGAAGCCCCCGCCGCCAAAGAGGGAGAGCCGGACCGCAAGCTCCAGCGCCTCCTCATCGCCCAGGACACCGGAGGAGCCATCCGAGGCCCCGTCCGTGGCGACGTCTTCTGGGGCC
Source organism: Thermoanaerobaculia bacterium (assembly GCA_036380715.1). Lineage (GTDB taxonomy): Bacteria > Acidobacteriota > Thermoanaerobaculia > Multivoradales > UBA5704 > UBA5704. Next base: position 183 of record DASVEF010000318.1, read on the forward strand.
ACAGCGAAGAGGCCGCCGCCATCGCCGGCCGCATGAAGCACTCCGGGCGGATGTGGGTGTTGCTACCGAAGGCCCTCAATGCGCCCACGGTCCCCGGCGAGGCTTCTCCCGGTCGCCGGGGATGACCCGCATGCCGCCCGAACTGGGTCAGCCCGGGCGGCACCGAGCCGCACTTCGCGGCTCGCGTAGACCAGCGCAAGGCCCATCAGGGCGAGCAAGCTCGCGGCGGCAGCGGCGACGGAGCCTTTCGTCACCGGCAGGATGTAGCTCCAGTTCGCGAAAACGTGCGCGGCGAGCGCGGGGCAAAGCTCACCGCCGGGCGAGAACGGTGTGGGGTAGGACTACGCCTTGCGTACTGGGTAGCGCAGGTGTGTAACGCCGACGCCCGGAATCACCGTCGGGTTGCCAAGGACGGCTGGCGTGCCGGCGAGGTGGTCGAAGAGTCGAACTCCGGAGCCAAGAAGAACCGCCGCGATGTCGACGTGGATTTCGTCGAGGAGGCCAGCATTCAGGAGCTGCTGGATGGTGTCAGCGCCGTGGACCCCAACGGATTTCCCGGCGGCGGCGGCTTTGGCCTGGTTCACGGCGCTTTCGATGCCATCGGTCACGAAGTGGACGGTCGAGTCGGGTCGCGGCCATCCAGCGGGGATATGGTGGGTAAGTACGAATGCTGGTCCCCAGGCGTGATTTCCGCCCCAGCCTTGGGCGACGTCGAAAGTGTGTCGACCGGTGAGCACGGCACCGAGCTCGGACCAGAGACCACGAAGGTGCTCGGCGCTCGGCCCGGACACCTTGAACGTCATGGGATCCGCCCCTCCGGTGTGGAATTCGACGTCCCCCGAGGTGAAGTACCAGTCGAACACTTCGGCCACGCCATCGTTGAGGTCGGCGACGTAGCCGTCGAGCGACATGGACATGATTGCGACAACCTTCGACATTGCGATGTTCCTTTCGAGGGATGGAGACTGCGTTCAGGGGATCGCGCGCCACTACGCTAACGCCGCTTGTCTCGCAAACGCGCGCCGAAATAGCAGGCAGCAAGCTTGGTTGCGAATGAGATTGTGAAAAGCATGCCTATTTGAAGCGTCATTCCAGCAGCCAAAAGGACAAGAAAGTCTATCGTCGTGTAGGAAAGCCACACGGTGAGGGCCGCTGAGACGCCATTTCTTATCTTTTTCCACCCCGCGACCCACCAGCCGGCGAAAAACATGAGTGGGATGCCGGCCACAATGCTGCAGTAAGGCCCAGCCACTTGAATGTGGTCTCGATAAAACTGCTCTTCATGGCCAGGATTAATCACATGGCCGTAGAGGACCATGTAAAGGACACTGGCGAGGACATTGGCGATCAAAACTAGAAGGGAAACGCCAATAAGGGCCACAACCTGACGAAATGTCATTACACGCTCCTCGCTTTTTGGCCTGACCGTCTAGATTACCGGCGTCGCATAATCCTGATTCAGTGCTTGTCGCGCCGAAAGGCGTCGATGGCGCGCCGTTTGGCGAGGTCGCTTCGATCGCCTGGTGCGTCTCGCCTGCGGTCACACCTCATTTTCGGCCAAGACCGCAGGGGAGGCAAGCCGGCGCCAGCCGGCGGTATCAGGCGACGCCGAGCTTCCCGCGCTCCCCTTCACGGGGCGTCGCGAGCTCCTCGGGCGTCACGAACTCGGCCAGATCCTCCGCCTCGTAGAAGGGCCGGATCTCCATCTCGCCCTTGCCCGGCATGCTGGGGGCGCGCTTCGCCCAGGCCACGGCCTCGTCCATGTCCCTGACCTCCCAGATCGAGAAGCCGACGATCAGCTCGCGGGTTTCGGTGAACGGCCCGTCGATGACCGTGCGACCTTGACCTTCGAAAACGATGCGCTTGGCCTGGGCGCTGTTCTTGAGGCCGGCGGCGGCAATGAAGACGCCGGCTTTGACCAGCTCCTCGGTGAACAAGTCCATCGCCGAGAACGCCTCGAGCATCTCGGGCGTAGGGGCGTCCATGCCCTTTCCCTGTCCTCAGTGGCTTTGTGGAATACCATGACCCGCATTGTCTGCCTCCTTGTTTGAGCCGGCCTTTTTTGGCGTCTCATTGGGGCGTCGAACGAGCTTGCCGGAAATCGACAGCGTTCCGCAAATTTTGTTCGACGTTCCAAGCGCGTGGCGCTCAGCCCGCTCCGAGCCGGGCGAGATCGGACTGCCAGGACCGGCGCTCGCGGGCCTCCCGCTCGAACAGCTCTCCCGTCTTGCTCAGGATCAGGGTGTACGGCCGCCCCGAGCGCCGTGTTTCGTGGCGCACGGGGAGCTCGGAGGCATCGATCCGTTGATGAATGTGTCCCCGGCTCTGTTGGGCGAGCGGCCATTCGAGCCGCTGGCGGACAGGATCGGCGAGGAAGGCGCCCAGTCTGCTGCAGAGCTCGCAACGGCAGCCGTCCGGAAGGGCGATCGACCAGTCGCCCGCGCTCCGCGCCGGCCGGGCCAGCCGGGCCTCCAGCCGCCCGATGCAATGTCGCGTCAGGGCCGCAAGCGCAGGCGCGGCCGATCTCCCGGGCTGCGCTTTCTCCTTCGCGGCCGCCCGCACCACCTGCACGAGGCAGGGGAGCAGCGGCTCGTTCTCGGCGGTGCACAGGGCTGCGACGACCTCGTCCCGGAAGTCGTCCGCCGCCACCACTCCGGCGCTCCCGAGAAGGCCGTGGAGCGGCGCGGAGAGCGCCGCCACCGCCTTGTCCCGCAGGCTCGGCTGCGCATGGCGCCGCGCCTTGCCGATCATCACCTGCAGCTCTTCCCACCGGTCTCGCAGCAGCAGCCGCGCGATGGCCGATCCCACGGCTTCGTCGGCGGCGCGAAGGGCTTTGCAGAGGCGCGGCAGCGCGGCGAGCCAAGAGAGCCGCTCCTGTTCGTCGAGCCACCGGCAGCGATGGTGGTCGCCCGACCAGGCGGAGAGCAGCTCCCCCCACCAGCTCTCGCCGTAGCGCCTGGTCAGGGCGACCAGCGGCGGCGCCTCCTCAGGGGTGAGCGCCTCGACCCGGAAGGGCTGGAGCAGCGACGCCGCCAGCTCCGGCGTAGCGAGGCCGTCCGCCACCCGGAGGGCGCTGCCGAGGAGACCGCGGCCGTCCTCGCGGTATGCGACGCCCTCCCAGAACGGCAGCAGCGACGCCGCGAGCTCCCTGGCCTCGGGCGCACCACCGGCCAGGATCCGCTGCTCGAGCGCCCGGAGCGCCCAGGCGGGCGAGGCTTCGGCCCGCACGGCAAACGCGCGCTCGCGCGGCCACAGCACGAGGGCCGCCCGCCGGTACCAGCGGTCCATGGTGTTGCCGTAGTTGCCCATGTACCCCTCGTACTCGGAGGCATAGGGCGCGAGGTCCGACGACGGGGTCGAACAGCACACCTCGTCGTCGGACACCTGCGAGACGATCGGCAGGGCCTCCTCCCCTACCGGGTCGACCCAGCGGGCCAGCGTGATCTCGCCGTCGATGAAGTCGCCGAGCTCGTAGGCGTCTGGATCGTCCGTCGCGGCATCGTTCTCCGACCACTCATCGTCCTCGTCGCGCTCCGAGTGGCGGTTCCGGCCGCGCCAGGGCTCGTCCCAGCCCGGCTCCATGCAGTCCCATGTCTCATGGATCTCGGCGAGCGCGAGCACCAGCTCGCAGCCGCAGCGCTCCGCCGCCGCCCGGAGCGCCGCCGCCCGCGCGCCGTCGTTCCCCTTGAGGCGCTGCCAGGCGAGGCCGTGCGCGGTGTACTCGTGATCGAGGAGGTAGACCAGACGGTTTGGCGGCTGCGCCGGCTGGCCCTCGTCCCGATACCTCCGGGAGGGGCGTGGTGTCGCGAAATGATCGCGCAGGCACCGGACGAGGGCGTCGACCGTCGCGGGCTCGGCGGCAGCCGCTGCGATCGCGGTCTTGCCCCCCTCGAGGATCAGGTTGTAGGTCAAGGCGAGCCGGTAGCCCTCCTTGACCGGTTGGACCTCGTGCCGGCAGTCGGCATAGAAGGCGACGAAGGAGAGCTGCCGGCGGGAGCCGCGGTCGACGACCTTCTCGCCCTGGTGCTCGACGACCAGAGCGCCGCCCTTGAACGAGGCCGGCAACGTCACGACCAGGGTGCCGACCATGGCGTCGGCCTTCTCCGAATCCTGGTGCGGCAGGAAGAACTGGCCCGGGCCATAGACCAGGAAGGAGTGGAGCTCGGCCTCGAGCCGGCAGCCGTCGGCCAGCCCGAGATCGGCGCGCAACTCTTCGAGCACCGGCAGGAGCGTCCGGTTCCACCGCCGGCGGTCGATCTTCACCCGGCTCCTGGGAATCTCCCAGGTGTCCCGGACTCGCCGGTCGAGAAGCGTCTTCTCCCCCCGTCCATAGCGAGCGGGCCGGGCGAGCCGGCAGAGCTTCTCCGCCTGAGCCCGCGAGACGGGAAGGCAGAGCCGTCCGAGCCCCTGCACCTCCAGCTGCAGGTCATCGGCCGTCGCCGTCCGCCGGGCGGTGAAGCACCCGGGCGAGCCGACCGAGCCGAGGATCTCGCCGATCCGCTCGAGGTTGTCGACCATCACAGCACCTCTTTAGGAGACTCGCCGCCCATTGTCGACTCCATGTAGATGTCCTGGGCTTGTTGGAAACGTCTCTCGGTCTTCCCGGCAGGAGAAAAATGCCCGGCATCCGAAAATTATACGCCACCGCCGCCTGCTGGAGGAGAGGGAAAGCGGAGCAGCCGGGACGACGGCAGTCAGCGGCCAGCGACCGCCTGGGGGAGGAACGGTCAAAGACCCGGGAGCCATCTCAAGGCCAGGATGGCTCACTGAGTTCCCGAACCAGGCGACGAAGAGGGCAAAAGCGTGCCGGAAATCTCTCACGCAGTATATCCGGCCGTCCTGCCCCACAGGCTGCGGTGGTAGACTAGGCGCAGATTCGCCCGGCCATGGACGTTCCCTCGGCGACCGGTCGATCAGGAGAAACCCGCGATGGCGACACACCAGATCGAAGTGGTGATCCCGGAGGACCGGCGCCTCGTCGTCGAAGTTCCCGAGACGGTCCATGCGGGGCCCGCGACGCTGATCTTCGTTACGCCCTCCGAAGGCCCGGCGGAAGCCGAAGAGCTGCCGGAAAGCGCGCGACGTGCTGCACGCTCGCGCTGGCAAGAGATAAGGGCCGAGCTGGCCCGGGATCCGCGTCCCTTCCGCCAACTCTCTCCAGAGGAGCGGCGCGATCGGCTGCACCGGCTGCAAGGAATCGGCCGGGGTCTCCTTTCCTCGAGCGAAGAATTCGCACGCCGCAAGGCCGAAGAGATCGAGATCGAGGAGAGGAAGTTTGCCCGCTGACGCCGTCTACGTCTTCGACGCCTGCGCTGTGATTGCGCTTCTGCAAGCGGAAGCAGGAGCGGGCGTGATGACCGACCTCCTGGAAGAGGAAAACCGATGCCTCGTGCATGCGATCAACGTCTGCGAGGTCTACTATGACCTGTACCGCCGTGACGGCGAAGAGATCGCGAACGGCGTCAAGGAGGTCCTCGAGGGTTATGGTTTCGAGGTGGTTGAGGAAGTTTCCTCGACTCTCTGGAAAACCGCCGGCAAGCTCAAAGCTGTGTGGAAGAAGGTTTCCCTTGCCGACTGTTTCGCCTTGGCCCTTGCAATCGAGAAATCGGGAACGCTAGTGACGAGCGACCATCACGAATTCGAGCCGCTCGTGCAGGCGAAGGCCTGCCCCATCCGCTTTATCAGATAGCGCTCCCCGAGGGGGGCGGCGGCGCTCAGCGGAAGGTTTTCCGGTTCAGCCGGAAGACTCTCCGGCTCGACCGGAAGGCTTTCCCGTGAGCCGGCACGGGACGACGATTCCACGGGAGACCGCTCCCGGCCTGAAGCGGAGGCGGTCGCTTCGGCCGGCGCAGTGGGGATCAGTGAGGCGGAAAGGGCAGCAGGTAATGGGGATGAAGGAGAGCCCTGGGAGGCTACCAATGTGGATAGAAGTGATAAATATAGGAGAAAATCGAGGGTCCCTCCCTCAAGAGGAGCCTTGAATAAATGCATGGAACCTACTCCGGTGGATCTGCGGTTCACCGAGTGAAGTTGACGCCATGGCCGACTTCGCCGACCTGATCTCCGCCCTGCCGCTCTACCAGGAGTTGGATCACGCCGCCCGCCGGGACGGGATCGCCGCCACAGATGTCGCTGCCTTGAAAGGGCTGGTCACCGACATCGCCGAGGAAGCCGGTCCGGTCTTGGCCCGCATCCCGCTGATCTTTCGCCAGTACACCGTGCACGACATCCACCACAGCCGGAACGTGATCGCCAGGATGGGGGACATCCTCCCGAAAGCGACCCGCGAGAGCCTGAACGCGCTGGAGATCACCTTCCTCCTCCTGGCGGCGCTCCTCCACGACGTGGGAATGGAGGTGACCGATCGAGAGAAGGCCGAGACGCTCGCTTCCGAGAGCTTCCGCCTGGGCCATGCGGAGCAGAACAAGGCAATCGCGGATGCCCGCGCCGCCGGCAACGAGCTGCGCGCCCAGGCGATCCAGGAAGCCATGCTCGCCGATCACTACCGCCGTCTCCATGCAAAGCGCGCCAGGCTCTTCATGGAACGCCACCTGAACGGCCGGCTCCGCTTCCGGGAAGTCGATTTCACCGCAGATCTTGCTCTCCTCTGCGAGAGCCACGCCTGGGGAGTTGAGGAGAGCAACGACGCCAGCCACCCCGAAAACGCCGTCTCCCGGCTCGACGACAACGTCCGGCTCTACGGCGTGCGCGTGAACCTCCAGTACCTCGCCTGCATCCTGCGCCTCGGAGACATTCTCGACTTCGACCGCTCCAGGACCCCTCTCGCCGTCTTCCAGCACCTCGACTTCTCCGCGCCGAAGTCCTGGGAAGAGTGGAACAAGCACCTCCAGGTGAAAGGCTATGAGATCACGCCCACGCAGGTGGCCTTCGAGATCCCCTGCGAGCATCCGGTCTTCTATGTGGCCGTCCACGAATTCCTCGGCTGGATCGACGACGAGCTGCGCCAATGCCGCTATCTGATCGAGAACAAGCCGCGGGCAACGGCCGAGCGCTACCGACTGCACCTGCCGCAAGTCGTCGACCGCCATAAGGTCCGGATGGCAGACCCGAGCTTCGTCGCGGGAGCCTTCCGCTTCCAGCTCGAATACGAGAACATCCTCACCCTCCTGATGGACAAGAGCCTCTATCCCGACCCGAGCCTCTTTCTCCGCGAGCTCCTGCAGAACGCGCTGGACGCCTGTCGCAGGAAAGAGGCCGATAGGGAAGTGAAACATCTCGAATACCCCTACACGCCGAAGATCGTGGTCTGGGATCATAGCGATGATCCGGAAGATCCGCGGGTGATCTTCCAGGACAACGGCATCGGCATGTCGCAGCGCATCGTCGAGCATTACTTCCTGCGGGTGGGGAGAAGCTATTACCGTTCTCCCGAATTCGACGCCGAGCGCCAGAGGCTGCGGGAGCAAGGCAAGGAGCTCGATGCCTGCTCCCAGTTCGGAATCGGCATCCTGTCCTGCTTCCTGGTGGGCGACCGCTTCGAGGTTGAGACCTTTCAGGAAGGCCATGATCCTCTCCACATCCTGATAGAGGGTCCGACGAAGTATTTCGTGATGCGGAAGCTTCTCCGTCCCGACTCGAACCTGCTCTATCGGAAGGTTTCTTCGGATGAGGAAGATGGGCCTCCGGCGAAAACAGGAACGCGAGTCACCGTGCACTTTCGGGCGGGGGCGGAGGTTGACGTCTGGTCGACGCTCAATACGTTTGCGGTGAATGTAGATTATCCGATCACCATATATAGCACGGAGTGGGGAGGACGGACGGTCGAGGCGCTTCGCTGGGAGAAGCCGATCTGTGTCCAGGATTGTTTCTTTCACGTCGGAATTCACAGGCAGAAACTACCGCAATTGGAGGGCGTCCTGGTAGCATCAGTCATACCTTTCTCTCGGTGGGACTTTACTCGCCACATCCGAGGTTCTTCCTGGTTCTGGCTTCTGCGAGGTCCAGATGGTCAACCAACTCCGAGATCTGGATTCCTCAAGGTTGGCTCGCAGTTGGGATTTGCAGGTATAGCCAGTTTCGTGGAACGGATAGATTCATTCAACGAGGAGGAGATTAGAGAGAATAGAGAGGCACTTTCTTATGCAGAGCTGGTCGAAATGCTGGAGCGTGGCGATGTTGAATTGCCAATAGTAGAGGACCTTCTCGAGCCTTGGATTGCTTTTACTGATGAAGATCGGAATCGGGTTGTGGAGGTGCTCACAAGACGAGGCCGTGCGCTTGGCCGTAGTCGTCAGCTTCAATCTTGGGCTTCTCGACCGGACGACATCGAGGCATTCCTTACAGGGTCGATCGATTGGGCCGATCAACCCTTGGAATTGGAGCCAATTGAATCATCCAAGATGTACGATTTAAGGCGTACTTGGATGAGTGATCAATATTCTTTCCCTTTCAAACCCCAAGACCCAGAGGATCTGATCGCCCTTCACTCAATTCTACTGCCCGCTGGGATAGTGGAGTGGTCTCCCCTAAACGCAACTTCAACGAGGTTGGGTTTACTGCCGTTTTTCGGCGGTGTGCGGGTGGATGTTAGGGGTGAACAGGCGCCCCGCCCCGCCGCGCATCGACTTTTTGTTCCAAGGGAAGAGATAGGGACCTTTAGGCAACAATTCCTTTATGCAGCCCTCTTGCACGGAGCGGACTTAGTTGGGCAACATGGGCGGAGTAGGATCTGGAGGAGTTGGTTTTCCGAGCTTGTAGGTGCTGCTCTTCAGATAGGTCTTGAGAAAACGACCTTTGCCAGAGCTTTCGGACAGATCGTAGAGGACGCTTGTGGGCTCGCGGTGAAGGTTAATGAGGAGGTGGTCGCATACCTATCCCGCGCTGAGATCCTTGAGCGGAGTTCTGGTCCCATCCTTTTCGGCTTTGACTCTGGGTTGTCCGAAGGCCTCTTCCGGGAAGATCCGGTGAACCAACTTCTCTCTGCCTTACCATATGATGAGCTTTACGATGCTGATAGGCGACCGAAGAAAGTCGAAGTAGACCTCTCAAGCTTGCCTATTGTGAAGGCGAAGACGTAGGTTCTCACCCGCGCCCGCCAGGGATTGAAGTAGTTTTCGGTTCTTCCCCACCGGCCCGTGCTGGGGGAAGCGCCCCTTGTGGGCGCCGGCCAGTCAGACGAACATACTCGCCTAGTGTCGGCGCCGACGATCACGCCGCCGAACGGGCGGCACCGAGCCGGACTTCGCGGCTCGCGCAGACCAGCGCAAGGCCCATCACGGCGAGCAGGCTCGTGGCGGCGACTGAATTCTTCGTCACTGACAGGATGCAGCTCCAGTTCGCGAAGACGAGCGCGGCCAGGGTGGCGCCCACGGCCAGGAGCCCCAGGCCCATCGCGAGGAGCGCGGGGCTTTGCGCGGTCCGGAGGCCCTTGTCGAGGTCGATCTGCGTGATGTTCTTTCCCACCAGCGCGCGAATCGCGATCCAGGCGAGGGGGTGCATGACGCCGGCGAAGATGAAGAGCGGCGTGAAGTTGCCGAGCCATTGCAGCATTCCGCCCGCGACGAGCAGCATGAGCATGCCGCCGATGCCGCCGAATCCGACGACCGAGCCGACGGCTCGGCTCGGGAAGGCGTCGGACGCCACGGTGAGCATGTTGGCGGACCACGCCTGATGGCAGGCGGTGGCGATGCTGATGAAGGCCACGGCCGTCCACAGGTCTTTCGCCACGACGCCGAGCGCCGAGATCGGGAGCCCCGCCGCGAAGAGCGCCATGGTGGCGAGGCGGGCGCGCGTCCCGGACCAGCCGCGGCGGAGGAAAAACCCCGGCAGCCAGCCGCCGAAGACGCTTCCGAGGTCGGCGGCGAGGTAGATGACGAGCAGCGCTCCGGCGGCCGAGGCGAGCGTCACGCCGCGCTCGCGCTGCAGGTACGACGGCAGCCACGTGAGATAGAACCACCACACCGGGTCGGTGAGCATCTTGCCGATGCAGAACGCCCACGCCTCGCGATAGCGGAGCAGCGACTGCCAGGGAACGTTGAGCGTCCTGGCGGGCGGCTCCTGGTCGCTGCGGATGAGCGCCGCCTCTTCGGCCGACAGGGCACTACTTTCGCTTCGACCCTCCGAAGGTCGAGGGGCCGGCCGCCAGGGAGCCGGCACGCGGCCCGACGCTGCTGAAGAGCAGCAGGCAGTAGACGCAACCCGCCGGTCCGACGTATCAAAGGCAGGCGGACTGCTCGGTCCGCTCCCCTTCCAGCTCACGACAAGGAGCCTGGCATGCGATTTCATCCACTTCGTGCGACGGTGCTCGCGTGGCTTGCGTTGCTGCTGGCTGTCTT
>DASVEF010000319.1:0-2747 GCA_036380715.1 Thermoanaerobaculia bacterium
TTCCTTCAGCGTCCGGAGCATCACTCGATCCATCATCAGTATGGAGTGCACGGTTTCAACTACGGCGACATCACATGGTGGGATCGGCTGTTCGGCACGTTTCGGGAGGCCGAGGAGTTCGCTCCGCGTTGCGGGTTCGGCGGGGACAAGGAGGAGCGTCTCGGCCGCATGCTGATTTTCAAGAAGGGTTGGTAGGAGGGAATGCAGCATGAGACCCTCGTCAAGAAGGCACTCCTCTGTGCGGGCGCGCTCCTGGGAGTCGCCATTCTGATTCCGGCGGGGTACGTCGCCTACCTCTACGTGACCTGCATCGACGAGACCCTCACGTCCGGCTCGGAGTACGGCTTCACGATCGGCCAGTCGAAGCGCCAAGCCTACGAGGCCGCAGGACATGAGCTCCGAGCAGGGAGAATCGTGAGCATCAATACAGTTGACGACCGGGATGAAGAGCTCAAGGCGAATCCGTGGCTGGAAGACGACCTCATGGTTGCGGACGCGCGGGAGAGATTCACCCGCTGGGATCACTGGGCGTTGTGGCTCTACCGTCCTGGCGGCCGTCCGTCTCTTCTCGCGCTCATCGTGTTCGACGGTGACGAGCTGTCCGGGGTCGGGCAACCGGGGCAGCTCGGGCCGCGCTGGCATCCACCCAACTTCCCATCGCTGGGGGTTCATCAGGGCCAGACGCGCGATGAGGTGTTCGCGGTGATCGAGGCCCTATCGCGGTCTTCAGGGTATAACGGGCTCCGTCTCTCGACAGGCTGGATGGCGCGGCGGCAGCCGAAGACATTCGCAATGGCCGAGCTCCAGCTTGTGGAAGCCGATGACGACTGGACACTTCTCGTCGGCCCCGAGCGTTCCTACTTCAACACGATCCGACTGCGGTTTGCCGATGGCAAGCTCGTCGAGATTCACCGCCACCGGCAGTACTTCGAGGTGCCATGAAGCCACCGGCCCTCAGGGCTTGCGCTCAGCCGAGAATGGAGTCCACTGAGAACGTCGTTTCAGGGAAGGCTTCCAGGGAGATTGTTTCACCCCGGTGGAACCGGCGGATGTACTGATACCGGCCCTGCTGAGGCTGGCGATAGACCTCTATCACGCCGGCTGTCACATCAACTAGCCAGTGCTCGGGGATACCGAGCTCAGCATAGAGGGGAGCCTTGACCTCGCGGTCATATCGAAGAGAGGAGTCTGCCACCTCGACGAGGAGAAGCACATCCTCCGCGGCGGGAGTCCCAGAAGCGTAGAAATCGTCGCGGTAGCGGAGCAGAGTAAGGTCGGGCTGCGGCTCCGAGTGTGTACCGAGGCGGACGGGATTCTGCACGTCCACGATGACACGCGAACCCAGAGGAGATCCCGTAAAGAGGCGATTCAGGCGTCGCACGCAAGTCGCGTGGGGATTGCCGATCGCCGTCATCTGGACGATCTCCCCCTCGATGAGCTCCACCCGGTCGTCCTCCGAGAAGATCCCCGCCTCCGCCATCCGGTGGTATTCATCGATCGAGAAGAGCCGTTTTGAGATCTGGACTGCCATCGGGGTGTCTCCGTGGGGAGATTCTAACCGAACTGACCGCCGCCCCCGTCGTCGGGAATCATAACGCAAGTTCTCTATGCCCGGAACTTGCTGACTCACTCCCCCACCCCCTCCGGCCGCAACGCGTAGCCGATGCCGCTCACCGTCACCAGATACCGCGGCTCGGCGGCGTCGGATTCGATTTTCTGGCGCAGGCGGTGGACGAGCTGCTTGAGGAGCTGGCGGTCGTCTGAGGCTCGGGCTCCCCAGACGTGGCGGAGGAGGCGCTCGGCCGGGAGGGTGTGGCCGGCGTTGGCGAGGAGGAGCTGGAGGAGGCGGAATTCCAGCTTGGTCAGGCGGACTGCGTCGCCTCCCGACACGCTGACGGCCTGCGTCTCCAGGTCGAGAGAGAGGTTCCCGATCACCAGCGGCGCCGGCTTCTCCGCTCCCCCTGCCCGGCGCAGCAATGCACGCACCCGGGCGAGCAGGGTGCGCGGGCTGAAGGGCTTGGTGAGGTAGTCGTCGGCACCGAGGTCGAGCGCCTGCACCTGATCCTCCTCACCGGCGCGCACGGTGAGCATCATGACCGGGGTCGAGGACCGGCCGCGGATCTGTTTGCAGACCTCCAGGCCGCTCAGGCGCGGCAGGTTGACGTCGAGGATCACCAGGGCCGGCTCCTCGCGCTCGAAGGCCGCCAGGGCGGCGGCGCCGTCCGTGGCCTCGACGGTCAGGTATCCGGCCTGGCGCAGGGCATAGGAGATCAGCCCCAGCAGCTCGAGATCGTCGTCGACGACCAGGATCTTCACGCGGTCGCCCTTCCTTCGGCCCTCTTCCGCGGCAGGGTCACTTGCAAGCGGGTGCGCACGCGGGTGCCGGCGCCCTCGCGCCGCGCCTCGACTGCGCCGCCGTGGCGCTCGACGATCGACTGGACGATCCACAGACCGAGCCCCATGCCGCTCTGCTCCGGCTCCTCTTCCCGCTCCGGCGCGCGGACGAAGCGCTCGAAGAGCGACCGGCCTCCCCCTTCCGCCTCGGGGATCCCCGGCCCTTCGTCCTCGACCCAGAGGCTGACCGATCGCCCGTCCACCGCGCCGCCGATCCGTACGGCCGAGCCCGGCGGGCCGAACTTCTGGGCGTTGGCGAGCAGGTTGACGAAGACCTGAACGAGGCGCGGGGCGTCCCCCTCCACCTCGGGCAGTGGATAGGGAAGGTCGACCTCCAGCCGCTGGCCGCGCTG
>DASVEF010000320.1:0-6914 GCA_036380715.1 Thermoanaerobaculia bacterium
TCGGAGCGGCGATGGAGCACTTCGGCCAGCGCTATGCCGAGATCGCGGCCGAGATCAGCTCCCGCCTGGAGCCGGTCGCGGGCGCCGGAGCCGGGAACGAGCGGGCCCTGCTCAAGCTCTGGCTGGCCCACAACGACGCCCGCAGCTACGTGGTCCTGGGCGATCCGGCGGTGCGCATCCCGGCGCCCGGGCGAGAGCCACAGAGGAGGTAGCCATGGCCCACGGGTGGACGACGGTCCGCGTGTTCATCTCCTCGACGTTCCACGACATGCACGCGGAACGGAACCATCTCGTCCGCTTCACCTTTCCCGAGCTGCAGGAGCGCATGGCCGAGCGCCACCTCCACCTGCGCCCGATCGACCTGCGCTGGGGCGTGCCGGCGGAAGAAGAGGCGCTCGACGTCTGCCTGGACGCCATCGACGAGTGCCGGCCGTTCTTCATCGGCCTTCTCGGCAGCCGCTACGGAGACAGGATGCCGGGAACAGACCGCTCCATGGCGGCTCTGGAGATCGCCCACGGCGTCCTCGATCATCCCGAGGGGATGATCCCCTTCTTCTACTTCCGCGACCCTGAGGTGGCCGCGGACATCCCCCCGCCTCACCGGAGCTCCTACAACGAGACCGACGAGGCGGCGCGCGCCAGGCTCGACGATCTGAAGCGTCAGATCCGCGACGCCGGGTTCCGCCCGCGGCCGTACACCTGCCGCTGGGACGGCGAGCGGAACGAGCTGGTGGGCCTCGACAGCCTCGGCCAGGCGGTGCTGGAGGACCTCTGGCCCGCCATCTCCGAGCGCCATCCGGAGGGGCACGACGCCGCGGAGGAGGAGGATTCCGAGGCGCGGGATGCGCTGGAAGCGTTCGTCGAGAGCCGGGTGCAGCACTTCAGCGGCAGGAGCAGCTATCTCGAGGAGCTGCACGCTTACGTCCGCGGGCGTCTGGCCGGCGCCGGTGCCGGCCGCGGCATGGTTTGCGTAACAGGCGAGCCCGGAGTGGGCAAGTCGTCGCTCCTCGGCAAGCTCGCCCGCGAATGCGCCGAGGCTCACCCGCAGGCCATCATCTTCTCGCATTTCGTCGGCGCCGATGCCTCCTCCACCCAGGTCCAGCCCCTGCTGAGCCGGCTCTGGACTGAGCTGGCCCGGGAGGCCGGGCTGCGGGAAGAGCCCCCGCGCGACGCCCGCGATCTGGCCCGGGAGCTGTCCAGCTTTCTGGGGAGAGCGGCGCAGGTGCGGCCCGTCTGCCTCATCCTAGACGGCGTCGACCAGCTCGATCCGCCGGACCTGCACTGGCTGCCGGAGGAGCCTCCCGCGCGCGTCGCCGTCGTCCTCAGCGCTCTCGAAGGGGAGGCCCTCGCCGCGTTGCGCGCGCGCCGGAAGCCTCCAGTAGAGAGGGTGCTGGGGCCGCTCACCAAGAAAGAGGCGCGGGACATCGTGCGCGACTACCTGCGCCAGCACCTGCGCAAGCTGAGCCCGCGGCAGATCGATGCGCTTCTGTCGAAGCCGGCGACGCGCAACCCGCTCTACCTCCTGGTCGCTCTCGAAGAGCTGAGGGTCACCGGCTGGTTCGAGACGCTGGACGAGCAGATTGTCGGAATTCCCCCGGACCTTCCGGCGCTGTTCGAGGAGCTCCTCGACCGGCTGGAAGGGGAGCACGGCACGGAGCTGGTGCGCAGCTTCCTCTCGCTGATCGCGATCGGACGGGGCGGACAGCCGGAGGAAGACCTGCGGGCCATGGTGGAAGAACCCAGGGCGGTGACGGACCTGGCCTGGGTGAGGCTCCTGAGATCGCTCCGCTTCTACCTCCTGCGGCGCGGCGAGCGGGTCGACCTCTTCCACCGGCAGCTCCGGCTGGCAATCGAGCGCCGGTACCTGGCGGAAGAGGCGAGGCGCGAGTGCCATCGCCGGGCGGCCCGCTACCTCCAGGGGCGCGGCGTCGAGTATCTCCGCAGCGTCCGCGAGCTGCCGTTCCACCTCGCCGGCGGCGGGATGCGCGAAGAGCTCTACGCCCTCCTGGAAGACGAGGGCTTCCGCCGGCGGAAGCTCGAGGCGACCGGCTCGGTGCACGAGATCTGTGCGGACCTCGGTCTGGGGCTGGACGCCGCCCTCGCCGGCCGCGATCTGGCGCGCACGGCCCGCTTCGGCTTTTTGCACGCCGACTATTCCGAAGGGAGGGTCGCGACGCCGGACCTGCTGGAGCTCCACCTCCGCGACCGGCGCGCCGCCCTGCGCGAGGCGCGGCTCCTCCGCGAGCGGCCGCGGTTCCGCGTCCTGCTCCTCCTGGCTCTGGAGGACGCCGGAGCGGCGGGAACCGCGGCCGCGGACGAGGTCGTGGCCGAGGCCCTGTCCCTCGGCGGCATCGGGCTCCCCGACGGCGAAGCCCCGTTCGTCGGGGACGTGGTGGCCGCTCTGCTGAGCGCCGGCTGCGCCGAGGCCTGGCGGCTCCTGCGGCACGCTCTCGCTCCGTCGGTCGCAGCGCGTACGGCCGCTGGCGTCAGCTCGCGGGTGCCGGCTCCGGCGCGGGCGCCGCTCCTCGGTTCCGCCGTGGCCTGGCTGCGGCAGGATTTCGTCGACAATCCGGGGGCCAACAAGCCGGTGGACGCGTTTACCGCGGTCGCCGAGGAGATCGCCGGGCTGGAAGACCGGGACGAGAGAGAGCGGCTGGTGCGCGAGCTCGAAGCCCTAACTACGGACGCCCGCACGCCGCTAGAAGCCGCGGAGACCGAGCTCGAGATTGTCATTGTCTTCGCAGCGTTGTCCTTCCTGGCCAGCGAGGCTCCGACCGAAAGGGCCGGTAGGGCCGAGCCGCGGTGCGCTGCGGAGATCCGCATCGCCCTCCGGGCGGAACTCGGTGCGATCCTGGCTTGTCGTGGCTTCCGACAAGAGGGGGAACGACTCCTGAAGCAGGCGATCGAGGAGTGTAGAGAGAAGGCGATTTCACCAACAAGCTTTGGGACGGTTGCGCGTGTGCTGCGGAAGCTGCCGGATCAGCCGCCCCGAGAGCTGTTCACCCTCCTTCTGGGCCAATTGCGCAGCTCCGACCTTGTACGCGATCTAAATGGCATTCTGGAAGCTCTTGCAGACGATGCAGGGGGACCTGGGGCGCTGGACCTCGCGCAGATCGTGTGTGCCCGCGTCATGAGCTTGGGTATGTGGCGCGGCAGCGCTCTGAATACAGAGCTGGTCCGGGTCTTTGCGAGGGCCGGATGCCCGGAGCTCGCCCGCCGCCACGCAAACCTCCTACCGCTAGTCCATCTATCGCTCATGGCTCGCAATCCTCTCCTGAAAAAAAAAGAGAGATTGTCTGCCATACGTGGCAGCGTTGAGCTGGCTGCGCTTGCGCGGGAGCGGGATTCCGAGTGGGTGCGGAGCTGGCTCCGCTGGCTCGGGCATGGGGCGGCGCAGCTGTCTTCCGACGATGAGAAATCGAAAGAATTTTTGGAGCTTTTCGACGTTTGCGTGCGCGTGGGGGTATCGGACGAGATCTCAGTCCTCCTCCCGGAGGTGAGCCGTTTCAACGAGGAGAGTGTGCGAGCACGGATGTTGGAGGAGGCTCTCGATGCGGCTCGGTTCATCCCAGCGGATTCCCGGGCGCGCCTGCGCGGCTCCATTCTTGACTCCCTCGATCTAGCGGGGGGGGAGCGAGCCCGTTGCCGGGTATTGATTCAATGGCTCGCCACCGCTACCGCTACGGACTTGCAGAGATTTCCCGAAGTTCACAGGCGGGCCGAGGCGGTGAGCGAGCACGAGCAGCGAGCCATGGTACTGGGGGGGCTGGCGGCCGCGTTGGCACGATTTGGTTGCGGAAAGGACGCCCGCGAGATTTGGTATTTCACCGCGCTCGCCGAGCAGGAGGGAGCCAGGATCTCCTCCGCGTTTGCGGCGCGTGTGACGGCGGCAACCCGCGGGCCGCAGGAGGCTCCCTGGCAGGCTGTGCTCGCGGCAGTCGGCTGTCCAGATCCTGACTTTGCGCTCCGGGTCACGAAGTGGGCGGCGGCTGCCTGCGCCTCGGCGGAGCGGCTCGAAGCGCTAGAGGAAGCGGTGAGTCGTCTCGAGTGGCTGCAACTCCGGAGCCGGCAGCTCTTCGGGATGCATCTGGCTCTGGTGCATGCCTGGGACCGTTTCGGCGATCCCGGCCGCGGCGCCCGATTGGCTCTCCGCGCTCTGGCGCGGCGGAGAGGAGAACTGCTGAGGGATGAGGAACGTACCTCCGTCTTCGAGATTGGTAGATCGCTTGCTGACCATCCCTGCGGGCGCTTCTTCTTGCTGCGGCTCCTATCGTTGCTTTTTCAATCGAGCCGCCTTGACGCCAGACAGGTGGCCGAATTGACGCAGTGCCTGATTGACACTCCCGACGAGCCGTGGGCACGAGCAGTCTTCCATGAGCTTCATCGAGCGGTGCTCGAACGCAGATTCCATGGCGAGTGGAGGAGGGTGGACGCTCTGGCATCGATCGCGACTGGACTGGCGAGGAGAGGGCATGGCGAGTTGGCCCACGAGCTGCTCCGACGGGTTTCTCTGGATGTGGAGACATCCTCCGACGATGAGTTCCTGCAACCCGGCGCGCGTGCTGGCGCCTTGGCGCGCCTCGGTTGTGCCTATGGGGAGGTCTTCCGGACGACAGGAGATCCGACAGCCCGATCGCTGGCCCGTGATCAGCTGATGGAGGCTGCGGATGCCGCGTCCACAGTGAAGGGTGCCGTCTTCGGACACGAAAGCTGCGCCACTCTCGTCACCGCCTGGATCGAGGCGTTGCGTTTAGATCTGAGAGAGGCTGCTGGCCTTGAGCAAAGGGCTCAACAAAGCGCCCGAGAGCTGGCGCATCACAGTAATTTTGGCAGCAGTTGGGATGGCTTGCGCGATCTGGCGCGGGCACGGCTAGGCCTCGGCAAGAGAGAAGAGGCGCTCGCCGTCTTGGGCGAAGTGACCAACGAAGCCCGGCGCGAGGAGCTTATCGCCGATCTTCTCGGCCGAAACGCCCCGGGCATCCAGGAACTCGACCTGCTGGGTTGGCGACAGCTGTCGAGCGGACATGGGCGACGCCGCGCTGCGGAGATCGTCGCCGAGCGCCGCTTACGGCCGGAGCCCCGGCCTGTCGTCTCTACCTCTGCACAGGCGGAGGAATCGAAACGGCTCATCGGGCGAGGCGGAAGGATCTCGGCAATTCTTTCGTTTGCAGCCGTGGTGTCATCTTACCTGGCGACGGCCTGCCTCATCGGCTGTCTGTTGTACTGGAGCCTGTTTGGGCCGTATGTGGCCCTTGGCCGGAGCGGGTTGTCCGGAGTCGCGCTCATGCTCGGCTATCTTACGTACGCTATTGAAGAGAACAGAAGGAAGCCGACGATTTACCGGCGCCTAGGTCTCGCGTTGCTCGTCGTTCTCGGTTTCCCTCTTTCCCTCGTGTATGGCGTGACGAGGAGACTCAGCGCAAAGAGATCGAGGTGGAAGCTCGCGAGGAAGGGTGGAGCGCTCTCCGCGCTGGTCACGTTTGCAGCCATCGGTGTCTCCTATTGGGCGACTGTTCTCCTTTTTAAGTATCTCCTTCTCACCTTCCCTTGGACGAGTTTGGCCGGCGCAATCGTTCTCGTCCTCGGATATATAGCGTATGCTTCTCGCGAGAAGGAAAGCTCCATCCCTCAGCGTTTGATGCACCCGCCGCTCATCTTACTCGCTCTTCCTACCTACTTCGTATACTGGCTGGTGAAGAAGCTCGGTCATTGGCGATGCATGATCACTCTCGCGCAGTTGAGGGTACGCGAGAGGCTCTGGGGGACGGTGCATCACCGACCGGGTCTGTCTGGCCGGCAGGCTCCAGAAGACAGACTGGTTTTCGCCCGCCTCCTGCGAGCTACTGCTGGTGAGACGGAGTGCTTCGATCTTCTCCTCGCTTCAGAGCTGTGCTGTGCCGCTCCGGATGAGGCAGCAGCAGCGCTGGAACAGACGCCTCCGCTGTCGGTCCCAGTTGAAGCACCCGAAGAGATTGTGAAGCTCGAGCGGCAGATTGATGAGGCGCGCCGCAGCTCGCCCCGCGTGGTCCGCCGGGCATGGCAAGCTATGTCCAAGATAGGCACCCGAGTGGGCTTAGCTCTTACCATTGCCCTCGTGTACGTGCCCTTCGCCGCCCTCCACAGCATCTTGCAATCCCGCCGCTCTCGGCAGGCGCGCCGGCTCGCCATCCGCGGGGGCCACCTCGCCTTTCGAGCGGGAGAGGGAATATCCCTTTTAAAGCATGCCATAGAGCTGGAGCCCCACATACCCCACTTCTGGCACGACTATGCTTTCGTCCTCGCGGAGGAGGGCCGAGCGGACGAGGCGTTGGCGGCATATCGTAAGGCGGCAGAGCTCGCCTATGGGGCGCCAATCGAACCAGAGCTCTGGTGTGCACTAGGAAACGCTCTCCGGCGAGCGCGTCGTGATGAAGACGCCCTGGAAGCGTTCGATCGTGCTCTGGTGATCGCCGCTCCAGGCAGCTTGGAGCAGATCAACGCCGAACGCGGGCGCGGGTATTGTCTTCAGAGCCTCGGCCGCCGCGTGGCCTGAGGAGAAAGAGAAAGATCATGGACCGGCGCGCTCTCCTCATCGGAATCGACGAATACGACGCCGTGCGCGGCCTGAAAGGCTGCGTGGCGGACGCCGAGGCTATGGCCGCCCTGCTGCAGGAGAATGAGGACGGCAGCCCCAACTATGGCTGCCGCCTGCTCACCAGTCCCGGACCGAAGACGATCACGCGGGCGCTGGTGCGGACCGAAATGTCCCGGCTGTTCGACAACTTCACGGGCGACGTCCTGTTCTACTTCTCCGGCCACGGCACGCCGACCGAGCTGGGCGGGTATCTCATGACCCAGGACGGCACGCGCGACGATCCCGGGATCGCCATGAACGACCTGCTGATGCACGCCAACCTCTCCAGGGCGCGGGAGGT
>DASVEF010000321.1:0-4173 GCA_036380715.1 Thermoanaerobaculia bacterium
GCTGCCCATCTTCCAGGCCCAGGATGTCGACCGAGAGACCCTCGCCGCCCTCCGGCTCTTTCACGAAGCCGTCTGCCGCCAGGATCTCACCCTCGAAATGGCGATCGGGATAGCAACAAACCTGCGCCGCCCTCCCATCTCCCCAGCCTTCATCCTTCCCACCACCTGATCCTCCACCCGCAGCCCTGGCTGAGTGCAGGGCCACCTGTGCCCAAAGCCGTTCACCCCTCGCCCCGCGCTCGGGAGAGGCCCAGGGTCGAGGGCAGCGCTCCACTTGTCCATGTTCGTCCGTGCCGTCCGTGTTCGTCCTTTCTTTCCCCGGCCAGCCGGATGCCCACTGCGCCTCACGCGCGCCCGCGCGAAAGACTTCTCTTTCTCTCTGAGACTCCCTATTCAGCATCCAGGTTGAGAAGAGGGAGACGCGCGCCCGCGCGCGCGGACGGTGGCCCAATTCCCCCTCTCCTGCGTGGGTGTGAGGGCGCGTGGGAGAGGGGGCCAGGGGGTGAGGGGTCCCCGCACAGCCGGATCATAAGCCGCCGCCTAGCTGCAGTGGGGTGGTCATCCGCCAATGTGTCCAAATCAACCTTACACATTCCCTCTCCTAAAAAGCCCCTGATCTTCCGTGGAATCTGTAGTTTACGCCCAAGAATGCCTCTTCCGCCATTTTGAGGTCTTGCATTCGTCGGTACAACCTGATCTCAGGCAGAGGACCACCGACGAGCCCTGCCACCGGAGGAGTCGCCATCATGCACACCAGCTTCTACCGCCTGGTCGATATCCACATCCACGGCGACGAAAAAGTCCGCGCCCTCACCCCGGAGCCCCCCTCCGGCCGGGGACTCTTCAAACACCTCCTCATCTGCCCGGAGCTCGGCCCCCTGCCTGGAGTCATCCGCGCGGGCGCCGCCGCCCTTGCCGAGACCCTGGAATGGCCGCTGGAATCCTTCCACGCCTGCTTCGCCGAGCTGCTCCGCGAAGGCCTCGTCCAGGTTGACTGGAAGGCCGGCCTGATCTTCCTGACCAACGGCATCCGCTTCACACCCCCCAACAATCCGAGCCAGGTCATCGGCTGGCTCCGGCACTGGAGCTCCCTGCCCGACACTCCCCTGAAGTCCATCATCTGGGAGAGATACCGCGCGCACTTCCAAGCCGACGCCGAAAGGCGCAAGAGAGAAATCCGGGCCGGCCTGAGAGACAAAAAGCAGGATCCCGAAGCCCTCCTCAAAGCCTTCCTCGAAAACATCCCCAAACGAGGGGGCGATCCGGAGACGCCGCCCTCCACCGCCGCCCCGCCTCCGCCAGCACCTCCCACACCTCCCCGGACCGTCGCGTCGATCCCAGGAGAGGACCCCCTCACCCAACTGGCCGAAGACCTCCAGGCCGCGCACCCCCATGGGCTCGCCGGAGGTACCGACCTCCACCACGCTCTCCTCCGTGCCCTGAAAACCGGCGACCTCCGGCCCGACGGTACCGCCGCGAAGCCGGGGATTCAGAGCCTCACCTTCTCCGAGCTCCGCGAACGCCACGCCGCCTGGTGCGCCGCCTGGACGGCAGGAGCCAGCCTTCCCATGAACCTCGCCAACTGGATCAACAAGAGGCGCTGCTGGCGCGAACGGCCCCCCGAAGCCCGCCCCTACGGCACAGGTCCAAGAGCATCAGCCGGCGAGCCCTGCCCGGATGCGAGCCACCCGCCGGCCGAGATCGCCGAGAGCCTCGAAGCGCTCGCCAACCGCCACGAAGAATCCATCCGAACTCTCGAGTGGGGGACCCCCGCATGAACAGCCTCGCAACGATCTGGACCGACCTCCAGCGGACCCTGGCCGCCAGCCCCGAAGACTGGCCCGTCTATACCTGCCCCGCCGGCCACGAGATCGCCCTTGCCCCCTTCTCCCGGCTCTGGGACAAAAAGACCGGCCGCCTGATCGACCGTCCGGTCTGCTTCGAGTGCGAGAAGGCGAAGAGAGCCGCCCTGCGGTCCCTGTCCCGCTCGTTCGCCGACCGCGAGACTGCATTGCGCGCCCACGGCGTGCCCGCCAGCTTCGCCCGCCAGCCGTTCCTCGGAGGCCTGCCCCACGTCCTCGGCCACGACCTGGCCGCCTGGACCGGAGGCCCGGACGCTTGGGCCGTCGTCCTCCACGGCGTGAGCAACGCCGGCAAGAGCATGCTCGCCGCCGAGCTCCTCTGGCAGCGGCTCCCGCACGTCCAGACCGCCGCCTGGTGGAGAGCCTCCCAACTCGTCGACGCCCTCTTCGGCTCCCTCGGAGAAGAGACCAAAACCCGCGCCCACCAGGACTGCGTCGCCGATCTCCTCGTGATCGACGACCTCGCTCACATCGTAGGAGACCGAGGCTTCGCCTGCCTCTACAACGTCATCGTCGCCCGCCAAGAAGACGACCGCGCCACCCTCATCACCCTCGACGAGCCCCTCCTCGCCTTCTGCCAACGGCACTGGGACATCGGCTTGACACTGACCCGCGGCAGCATTCCGGTGCCTTGCGTCCAAACCTACGCGGAGAGGACGAGGAGGGAAGGTGGCCGGTGATGCCCAAAATGGAACACCCACTGTTCCTATTTCACCGCACGCCTCGATCGCCTATCTCTCGTGGAATGTGTTGTTTACCCTCATATTGGACTCACCTGCCAATTTGGAGTCTTGCGCTTGTGGAAGCAATCTGCCCTCGGACCAACGGAGGAGCACGATGCTGAACCGACTATCACAGAAGCCTGAGAAACCGGCGCCGGCCGCACGGGAGCCGTTCTGATGCATCTTGATCCCGAGCACGCACACAACCTCCTTCCCCGCGTCGATCCAGGCCGGGTGCGCTCCGGCAGAGCCGTGGGTCTGCGCGATGGAGCCCTCCTCGCCCTTGTGGCCGCAGGCTTGAGCGCCGTCGAGATCGCCGCCCTCCAGGCCTCGGCCATCACCATGGTGGATGGCCACATCGTGGTCTCGGTCGACCGCCGGCGCATTACCTGGTCCGCCGCTCTGCCCACCGACCTCGGAGCCCGGCTGCTCGCCTGGCTCACAGAGAGCCGGATCTGGGCAGTCCCTGAGCCAGTCTTCCGAGGCCCCCGAGGCCCGCTCACACCGATGGGCATCTGCGCGGTTCTCAAACGCTACCGCAACCGCCAACCCGCGCCCATGCGCAGGAGACGCAAATGAGAGTCGCCCTCTACGCCCGCCTCTCCGCCGATCTTGGCCGAGAGGCCTTTGCGCCGACCCTCGCCGACTTGGCCGCCCAAGCGGCCCGCAGAGGCTGGGAAGTCGTCCTGGAGTGCACCGATCCGATCTCCTTCCCCAATGAGCCGCGACCCGGCCTCGCGCGCCTCCGCGAGGCCGTGCGCGCGAAAGCCATCCAAGGCATCCTCGTCCATACCCTGAGCCATCTCGCGCGCTCCCTGCGCCACCTGACCGACCTGGGCTGCCTCCTGGCCGCCCACGACGTCGCTCTGATCGCCATCAAAGACCACCTCGACACCACCGACCCCGGCGGAGCCATCCGCTGGCGAGACTGGCTCGAAACCTCCGCCCGCTTCAATCGCGCCCAGCGCGCCGAAGCCGCCAAGCTCGCTCGCTTGCGCGGCACGCCCTGGGGCCGTCCGAGGCTGGCGGTGAACCCGAGGGAGCTGCTGATCTACTGGGAGGGACACCGAGGCCGCCGCCCCCTCTCCCAGCGCGAGATCGCCGCCAAGCTCGGCATCGCCGAGGCCACCGTCCGCAGCCGCCTCCACGAGCTGCGCGCCGCCGGCGAAATCGACGACGCAGCGCGCGCCCGAGCCCTCGCCGCCCGGGGCGGGCTCCCGAAGGGAGGCCGGCCCGCCAACCCCCTCGACGATGCCGACCTTACAGCCGCCTGGGAAGCGCGGCTCCAGGCCACCCAAGGGCGAAACACCGGCCCGAGCCTCACCGCCATCGCCCGCCACCTGCACGTCAGCCGGCGCCGTGTCCGCTCGCGGCTCCAAGAGCTTGGACTGCTCAGCCAACAACAGGATGCGCCCGCATCCGTGAGAAGCCCTACCAACCCCGCAACCCCTTCGGAGGTTCCCAATGCATAAGCCTGACGTCTCCAAGATCGAGCCCGTCTTCGACACCGTCGCCGCCGCGCCCCTTCTCGGCGTCAAACCGGGCACCCTCGAAATCTGGCGCTACAAGGGAGTCGGCCCCCGCTTCGT
>DASVEF010000322.1:0-36414 GCA_036380715.1 Thermoanaerobaculia bacterium
ACTCACCGCCTGTACGTCGTGAAGGAAGAGGACAAGCGCAACTGCCTGATCGCCCTGCTCAACGAGGAGCTCGGGTCGACGCTCGTCTTCACCCGCCGCAAGATCGACGCGGAGTGGCTCTACTCCGTGCTGGACCGCAAAGGCCACCCGGTCGCGCGCATCCACGCCGACCAGTCGCAGAACAAGCGCGTGAGCGCGCTGAAGACGTTCCGCGAGGGACAGCACCGCATCCTCGTCGCCACCGACATCGCCGGCCGCGGCATCGACATCCCCGGCATCGAGCACATCATCAACTTCGACATCCCCGAGAACGTCGAGGACTACATCCACCGCGCCGGCCGCACCGCCCGCGGCGCCGCGCAGGGCATCGTCTCCTCCATCGCCTCCTGGATGGAAAAGCCGAAGATCAAGGACATCGAGCAGGCCCTAGGCGAGGAGCTGCCGCGCTGCACCGTCCCCGGCGTCGAGCCCTACGTGGAGAGGGCGGCGAAGACGAGCCTGGGAGGCGGACGGAGAAACCTGAAGGTCAAGCGGCGGTAGGCCCTCACCCCCGTCCCCTCTCCCGGAGGGAGAGGGGCGCCACCACCCCACCTAAAGGCACAACAGGCTGTCCGACTGAGTTTCCCCCTCTCCCTCCGGGAGAGGGGGTTAGGGGGTGAGGGCCGCGCCGAAGGATTTCGGCGGTCCGCGCATCCAACAACACAGCAGGAGTTGGACAGGACCAAGAACAGCCGAGAAAGGAGTGGCCGATGATCGACAAGACGACGAGAGACGGTCTCCTGAAGGGTTCCCGAGCGTGGCGGCTCGCACTGGCTCTGGCGGCTGCCATGACCTTGTGGCAGGCGCCCGCCTGGGCGGTGGAGTTCACGGACCAGTTCCGGCTGGAGGACTGCACCTGGTCGGCCTGGGGCCGGCAGAATCCCTACTTCAGCCTGAAGCCCGGCCGGCAGTTGGTGCTGGAAGGAGAGGAGAACGGCGAAGAGATCCGTGCGGAGATCACCGTGTTGCAGGAGTTGGAGACCATCAGCTTCCGGACCGCCAAAGGTGCGACTCTGACCGTCACGACCAGGGTTGTCGAGGAGCGGGAATTCGAGGACGGGGAGCTGGTCGAGGTCTCGCGCAACTGGTTCGCCCGCTGCGTCGAAACCAGCGACATCTTCTATTTCGGCGAAGAGGTGGACATCTACGAGGACGGAGTGCTGGTGAATCATCACGGCGCCTGGCGGGCCGGGGAGGACGGCGCGCTTCCCGGCCTCATCATGCCGGGGACGTTCCTCCTCGGGTCGAAGTACTTCCAGGAGATGGCGCCGGACGTGGCGGAAGACCGGGCGGAGAACGTCGGCATGGGGCTGAGGGTGGTGGTCCCGGCCGGAACCTTCCGCGGCTGCGTGTCCGTCGAGGAGACCAACGCGCTCTCACCGGGCGACCGGGGAATCAAGGTCTACTGTCCCGGCGTGGGGATCGTCAAGGACGAGGCGCTGGAGCTGGTCGAAGCCGGAACCCAGGAGTAGAGGCGGTAGGCTGAGAGCCGATGAGATCGGGTTGGCGGCAGCAGGTCGATCCTGGAGAGGCGGAGCGTACGCTCGTGCGGAGGATGCTCGCCGGGGAGGAAGCCGCGTTCCAGGTTTTTTCCGACGCCTACATCCCGGCGGTCTACCGCTTCGCGCAGCGCAGCCTCGGAGACCGTGAGCTGACGCGCGAGATCGTCCAGACCACGGTGTGCAAGGCGATCGCGAAGCTGGGGACTTTCCGGGGCGAGGCGGGGCTCGTGACCTGGCTGTGCGCCTGCTGCCGCAACGAGATCGCCGCCCATTTC
This sequence comes from Thermoanaerobaculia bacterium, assembly GCA_036380715.1. Lineage (GTDB taxonomy): Bacteria > Acidobacteriota > Thermoanaerobaculia > Multivoradales > UBA5704 > UBA5704. Next base: position 1,817 of record DASVEF010000322.1, read on the forward strand.
CGGCGGCAGAGCCGGACGGGCGAGGAGATGGCGTTGACGAGCGACGCGGCGGACCTCGAGCTCGATTCCGGGTCCCCGGGACCGGAACAGTCCCTGCTGGGGAAAGAGAGGGCCGAACTCGTGCACGCCGCCCTCGACGCTCTGCCGCCCCACTACAGCCGGGCCCTGGAGTGGAAGTACCTGGACCGCCTGTCGGTCGAGGAGATCGCCGCCCGGCTCGATGTGCGGCCCAAGGCCGCGGAATCGCTGCTGACGCGCGCCCGGCAGTCCTTTCGGGAGACGTTTGGACGGAGAACGGAACCGTGGGCGAAGACAGCCAAGATACACGATTGAGCGCGGACGGGCTGCCGGCCGGCGACGACGAGGCGGTCCGCGAGCTCCTCGAGAGCGCGGGCCGCCGCCCGGCGGTTCCGGCCGAGGACCTGGCGAGGATCGAGGCGGCGGCGCGTGCCCAATGGCAGGAGCTCGTGGCGGCCGGCCAGAAGCGGAGGCGCGCGTTCCGGCGAACCGTAGTGCCGCTCGCGCTCGCGGCGAGCCTGATCCTGGCCGTCGCGGTCCGCTGGGGGTGGAAGACGGAACCACCGCCCGAGGCGTCAGGACCCATCGCGACCGTGCAGCTCCTGAAGGGAGCGGCGCGGATGGAGGGACCTCCGGGCCAGGAACGCCGCGAGGTGACGGCCGGAGACGCTCTCGCCGCCGGCACGGTGATCGCAACCGGAGGAGGCGGCTCCCGCGGGCTCTTGGCGCTGCGGTTTCTGGGCGGCGAGTCGGTCCGCCTGGACGCCGGCACGAGGGTCCGTCTCGTCTCCAGGACGCGGCTCGAATTGGAGGCCGGCGCGGTGTACGTGGATTCCGGAAAGGCCGCCGGCGGCTCGCTGGAGGTCGGCACCTCCTGGGGCAGCGTGCGCGAGGTCGGCACCCAGTTCGAGGTCCGCGTGGAGGGCGGGGAAGACCCGGCGCTGCGGGTGCGCGTGCGCGAGGGTGCGGTCTCCCTCCTGCGCGGCGGCGGGTCGGATTCCGTCGCCGCGGGCGGAGAGCTCAGGCTGCACCGCGACGGCCGGGTGAGCCGGGGGGCGGTCGAGCCGCGAGGGAAGGCTTGGGACTGGGTCCTGGCGGCGGCGCCGAGCCTCGACATCGAAGGTTTGACGCTCCGTGAATACCTCGACTGGGTGTCGCGGGAGACCGCATGGCGCCTCCGCTACGAGGACGACGCGCTGGCCGGGCTCGTCGCGGGGATCCGCCTTCACGGCACCATCGAAGGCATGGCGCCGGACGAGTCGTTGAGCATCGTCCTGCCGGGGAGCGGCCTCGGCTACCGGATCGAGGGGGGAACGTTGCTCGTCACCAGAGCTCGAAGCTGATGCCGGCCGAGGGTATGAAACCCGGCCACTCCTCCCGATCGGCCTGGAGAGTCCCCTCGTCCTCGTCGATCTCGAAATCAAAGCCGCCGAGGTTCCTGCGGTTGTAGAGGTTCTGGACGTCGACGAAGAAATCGAGAGACAGCGAGCGGAGCTGCCACCGCCGGCTGGCGCGGACGTCGAGGCGATGATAGCTGGGAAGCCGCTCGCTGTTGAGCCGACCCAGGAGTGGCACGAATTCGACGTCCCCCTCGTCGTCCAGCGTCTCCTGGAGGCCGAGCGGGGTTGTGGGCCATCCCGTGTGGTACCGCCACGCGAGGTTGACCCGCCAGTGCTCGCCCGCGCGGATGTCGAGGTCGAGGTTCACCGCGTGCGTCTGATCGAAGAGGCGCGGTATGCGGCGGCCGTCGATCTCGTCCTCGGTGGAAGCGTAGGCGTAGTTGGCCCACCAGTCGGCGCGCCGGCCGAGACGGCCTCGCAGGAACAGCTCCACGCCCTCGGCAACGCTGCGGTCGGGCGCGATGCGCACCCGGTCCGGCTCCACTTCGGGGAAGGTGTTGATCGGCTCGAAGAGGTTCTCATATCTGGGTCGCGGGCTCGCCACCCGCCGCTGGTAGAGCTCCACCCGCAGATCCAGCGCATCGATGAGCTTCTCGAAGCCGAGGACTCGGTGCTCCGAGCGTTCGATCGGATGGAATGCCGTCTCCCCGTCCTCCACCTGCAGCTCGTTGGGCCTCTGGCTCTGATGAAAGCGGCCCCACCCGAGCCGCAGCACGCTCCCTTCCGCGAGAGCCCAGGCCAGATTCAGGCGCGGGCTCGCCTGATCCTGCTCTGTCAGGGAGTGGCGGTCGTAGCGGAGCCCCAGCTCCAGGGTCAGAGGCTCGTGGAGCTGAACGCGATCGGCTACGTAGACGCCCGTGTCCCGCTCTCGGAACCGCCCTGTGAAGGCCGTCGACTCCGTCCCGAAGTCGTGCCGGAGCCGCGCCAGCGGGTTGTCCAGCTCGCGCGTGCCGGAGTATTCGTATTCGGTCTCGAATTCGCGCCGCTGCCAGCCCCACTCCAGCAGATGTCGGGGAGTCGCCTGGAGGCGCCAGGCCTGGCGCAGCCCGAGGATGTCGGAAGCCCGCAGGTCCAGGATCCCGAAGCGGACGTCTTCCTCCAACTCGCGGCCCTGGCGCTCCTGCTCGATCCGCACGCGCGACGCGGCGGAGTCGACCGACAGATCGGCGCCGTGGAGCGCCTGGTGCGTGAGCCAGGCGTACTCGCTGTCGCGCTCGATCTCGAAGCGCTTCCTCTCCTCGTCGCGGACCTCCTCGAAGTCGAGCTGATCGCCGGAAAACAGGAGGTTGCCCCGCAGGCTGTGGCGGGGGCTCAGGCGATAATCGAGCTTGCCGAAAGCGTCCCAGTAGTCGGGAACCTGGTCGCCCAGCAGCTCCCTGAGCAGATCGCTCGAGTCCTGCCGGAGCTCGGCGAGCCAGGCGCCGCGCTGGTCGTGGAACGCTCCACCGCCTCCGGCATGAAACCCCAGGATGCCGGCGCCGAGCCGTACCCGCGGGGAACCCTCGGGCCTCAGAGTCGTCATGTCCAGCACGCCGCTCATGCGGTCTCCGTAGCGGACCGGAAACGCGCCGGTGCTCAGGTCGGCGCCACTCAGCGTCGCGGGAGCGATGACGCTCAGAGGGCTGTCGAGGTCCTTCAGATGGAAGGGCTCGAAGAGCTCCTGGCCGTCGAGCAGCATCAAGGTCTCGTCGCGCCGCCCTCCCCGGACGTGAAACTGCGCGGTCACGTCGTTCGCCGTGGTCCCGGGCAGAAGGGTGATGGCCCGGAAGAAATCGTCGCCGAGGTGGGGCAGGCTCAGGATCTCCGAGCGGCTGAGCCCCAGGCGGCCGCCGGGCTCTTCGTGGAGGAGAGAGAGCCGGCTGGGGGTGACGACGATCTCTTCGTGGATGACGGGCATGGGATCGAGGGGGATGGAGACCTCGGCGGCGGCGCCTGGCGGGACGATGACCTCCGCCTGAGGGAGCGGCACCACGACCACAATGCCGTTGGGGCCGTCGCGCGAGGTGAGCCCGTGCGGGGCGAGGAGCTCGTCCAGGACCTGCCGCAGCCCGGCCGCGGCCGGCTCGCGCTCGACGCGCATGTCCGGGCGCACCACGTTGCTGGTGAAGACGATCCTCAGACCGCGGGCGCGCAGGTCGAGAAGCGCCTCCTCGAGGGGCCGGCCGGCGTAGCGCGCCTCCGGAGGGTTGGACTGGGGAGTCTGCGCGGCGTCCAACAGAGAGGACTGGCCGAGGCAGCCCAGCAGCAGAAGAGCCCTGAGGATCGAGAGCCGGCCGGAGAGCTTGCGCCGCGCCGCGTTCATGCGTTCCATCATCGGCGAAGGTGCCGCCGCTTAGGGTGGCGATCAGAATAGCACGGGCGATGGTACGTCAGCCGTTCCCGCGAGCTTCGAGCTGACGGCGGAGGCGGGCGACTTCGTCCTCGAGAGCTTTCGCCCGGGCCTCGGCCGCCTCCAGGGCGGCGGTCCTCTCTTCGAAGCGCAGGAGACGCGCCCCCGTCGCAGAGTCGACCAGCCGCACCCGCGAGCCTTCAAGGGTGAGGGCAACACCGGCCGTCCTGCTGAGGAGCGAGCCGTCCGGCTCGGGCTGCACCGGCCGATAGCGACCCTCCACCAGCCGGAGGCCTTCGAGCCGGTTCTCCAGGTAATCCGCCGTCGGATCGTAGAGAAAGTATTCCGCGACTCCGAGCTGCTCGTAGCAGTCCCTTTTCGGCCCGAGATCTTCCTCCCGAGTGCTCTCGGACGTCACCTCGATGATCAGACCGGGAGGTATCCCCTCTTCCCAGAGCTTGTAGGTCTTCCGGAGCCTCTTGGGGACGCCTCGGACCACGAACACATCCGGGGCCACGACCGCACGGGGATTCCCTTTCATGTAGTAGAGGAACATGTTCCCGCCCACGTAGACCCGGGGATCGCCGCGGAATTGGTCCTCCAGCGCGTCGACGAGGTACGTCATCTCCTTGCGGTGGAGCTCGCTCTCCGCCATCGGCCGACCGTCGGATTCCGGATAGTGGATCGGTTGTTCGAAGGGGATCGCGGTCATACGTGCCGTCCTTTCCCCGACAAGTCCCGGATCAGAGCACAGAGACCTGTCGTGACGCAACTCGCAGCGCTTTCCATGATACCACCCGGCCTCACACCGGCAGCGTAATCGTCACCTCCAGCCCTCCTTCCGTGCGGTTGCGCGCTGTGATGTTGCCGCCGTGCTCTTCCACGACGCGGCGGGCGATGGGGAGGCCGAGGCCGGTGCCGGTCTCGTGCGTCGAGAAGTAGGGGTCGAAGATGCGGAGGAGGTTCTCCGGGCGGACGCCGGGGCCGTTGTCCAGCACGGAGATGCGAGCCAGGCCGTCCTCCCGCGCGACGCGCACCAGGACCTCCCCTCCCCCGGCGCTCGCCGCCCGCAGCGCGTTCTCCAGCAGGTTGCGCACGGCCCGGCCGAGGAGCTTGGCGTCGAAGCGGGCGGGGAGCGGCCCATCGGTCTCCAGGCCGACGCTCACCCCGTCCGGCGGCGCGGCCTGGTAGGCCTCGACGAGGTCGGCGATCGCCGCGGTGAGGTCGCCCGGCTTGGGATCGATGCGCAGGATCGCGCTGTAAGCCGAGAACTCGGAGGCGATCGAGCGCAGCTCCTCCACCTGGGTGAGGATGTTGTTCGTGCAGCGCTCGAACACGCGCCCGAAGTGGTCGGGATCGCGGTCGTAGACCTCCCGCATGTGCTCGGCCGAGAGGCGGATCGGTGTCAGCGGGTTCTTGATCTCGTGGGCGATGATGCGGGCCATCTCCGCCCAGGCGAGCAGCCGCTGGCCGCGCAGCACCTCCGTGGCGTCCTCCACCACCAGAAGCGCCGACGGCTCGCCCGCTCCGGGGAGCGGCACCCAGACGAGAGACCACTCGCGCTCCTCTTCGGGGCCGGCGAGACGCACGGTCTCCCGCGCCATCTCGCGGCCGGCCGAGCGCAGGAAGCCGGCGACCGGACCGAGGCGCTCCTGCCCGGCGACCAGCCGCTCCAGGCTCTCCCCCACCCGCGCGCCCAGCAGCTCGGCGGCCACCCGGTTGTGCATCAGCACCTTCCCCTCGCGGTCGAGCGAGACCACGCCCGAGGTGATGTTCTCGACCATGCGCTCCACCACCTGCTTCTCGCGCACCAGCTTCTCGCGCCCTTCGGCGATGCGCAACGCCATGTCGTCGATCGCCTCGACCAGGGCTGCCAGCTCGAGCTCCGACGGCGACAGCTCGAGCGAGGCGGCGCCGCCCGCGATCCGGCGCGTCCCCTCGACGAGCGCCATGATCGGCCGGGTGAAGTTGCGGGCCAGGCGCGTCCCCACCGCGACCAGGAGGATGAAGAGGCCCAGGGTCACCAGGAAACCCTGACGGCGCAGGTGGGCCAGCTCGCGCGACGCCTCTTCCTGTTGGGCCAGCAGCGGCATGGAGAGGAACAGGCGGTCCCCCTCGCCCGCCGGCATTCCCGGCACGCGAAGGGGGGCATAGATCTCCAGGTAGGTGGTGTCCGCGACCCGGTTGAGGCGCGACCAGAGGCCGTCGCCGAGCAGCGCGAGGCGCGAAAAGATCTCGCCCGGGATGCGGTTCGGCAACAGCCCGGCCGTGAACAGCTCGTGCTTGCTGGAGGCGTAGATGCCGCTCCCGTAGTAGAGGTTCACCTCGTGCTGAACCACCTCCGACAGGTCGAGCAGGAGGCGGTCGCCGAGGACCGTGTCCACTCCGAAGCCGGGAGGGAGGTTGAGCAGCTCCTCGCCGAGGAACTTCTGCGCCGAGATCAGGGCCGCCTTGCCCTCCTCGCTCTGCTCCTGTTGCAGCCGGTCCTGCATGGAGCGCACGAGGACCGCGTTGAGCAGCACCAGCGGCACGAGCAGCAGGATCGTGTACACGGCCATCAGGCGCTGGGAGTAGGAGCGCCACACGCGGCGCAGCGCGGCGCGAAAGGCCGCCCGGGGGAGCGCCAGCAGCAGGACCGACGGCGCACAGAGCGCCAGTAGGAGCACGACCCCCGCGGCCGGGTAGGTGGCCCGCTCCAGGGACGCCGTGGCGCGCAGCAGCGGCAGGTAGACCACCTCCCAGCCGACCGGCGACCGCCGGACGTAGGCGCGGGCGCGGCCGTCGGGGGTGTCGACGACGCCCACGCGTACGCCCTGTCCGGGATCGCGGCGCAGCGCAGCCGCCAGGGACGGCTCCTCCACCCAGGGCGAGATGTAGGCCCGGCCGTCCGGACGGAAGAGGGCATAGAGGAACGGCTCGCTCAGGTCTTCGCCCGGATCGGGAGGTCCCCCCTTGAGCAGGTCCACCTCGATGTCTCCCAGGCGGCGTGGGTCGCTCCTCTGGAAGCCGGGCCGGGGGAGCAGCCAGTAGCGGGCCGTCCCCCAGACCTGGCCCGCGAAGTAGACGTCCACCTGGCCGCTCAGGACGTCCCAGCCCTCGACGTTGACCTCCCGCCAGCGCTCGAAGCTCCACTCGACTCCCTGCCGCCGGGCGGGAGGCATGCCGAAGGAGAACGACGAGGCGGCCCCTTCGCGGGGGCGGATGACCAGGGCCGAGATGGCGTTCGGGCGCGCCAGAGGAGAGCCCCGCCACAGAGCGAAGGCGAGGTCCTGCCGTTCCAGGCCCGCGGGAGGGCGCGGCGCCAGGCTCCGCAGGTCCCGGGAGGAGAAGTGATCGCGGATCTCGCGCGCGAGGGAGCTCATCTCCTCCTGCGTCGGCGGGGTGAGCCGCGGCAGCAGCTCGGCCTCCGCGTAGCCGCGCAGCCGGAGCTGGTAAGCGGTCTCCCAGGCCACCGAAGCGGTCAGCAGGGACATCAGCAGCAGCCCGGCGAGCGCCATTCCCTGCACCAGCCGGCGCCGGTCGGCATAGACCGCGGCGGCGGCCCCCCCGGACGCCAGGAGAGGCAGAGCGGCCCAGGGGACGTCGCACAGGGTCGCGCCCGCGAGCAGCGCCGCGGCGCCCCACCAGGCCCAGCGGTCCCGCGGCAGCTCCCCTCCGCGGCGGAGGCCGGAGAGACAGAGCAGGCCGAACGCCGCGGCGGCGAAGGCCACGCGCAGGCTGAAAACCCTGGGTCCGGCCAGAATGCCGGGAGCGAGGTCGATCGGTGGCCCCTGGCTCTGGAACACCCAGGCGGCCCCGAAGAGAGCCAGGGCGGAGGCGGCTCCAAGCAAGGCGGGGAGCCACCAGGCCGGAGCAGCGGTCCCGGCCGATGGAGCCCTCACCCCCGTCCCCTCTCCCGTCACCGGGAGAGGGGCGCCCCCGCCCGATCTTTTCTCTTCCTCTTCCGGGTTTCCCCCTCTCCCGGTGACGGGAGAGGGGGCCAGGGGGTGAGGGTCCAACGACCCGAGCTTCTGAAAGGAGAGCCCCCAGATCGCGAGCCCGAGGCCGGCGGCCAGCAGCGCCAGGTGCGGCAGCGGCAGGGAGGCCGCCATGCCGGCGGCGAAGACGCCGCCGAAGAAGATCAGGGTCAGCCAGAGCCGGCTCTCCGGCTGGGACTGCGTGTCGACCGGCAGGACGAAGATCACGCCACGCAGGAAGGCGATCCCCAGCATCCCGAAGGCGATCGCCGCCCACGCCAAGCGCAGCGCCCAGGAAGGCCCCGGCGGCTCTTCTCCGGGACGCGAGACGACCAGCGTGGGAGCGCCCGCGAGGGGCACGACGACCGATCCCGGCAGCGCCGACTGGGACGCGTCCACGACCGACCAACGCAGGTTGCGCGGCCTTGCCGGGATGGGCAGGACGTCGGTCGGATAGCTGGCGCCCGCGACCACTCTCCACGGCCGCCTCGCCTCGCGGTCGGCCGGCAGAGGCTCGACCGCGAGGAAGGTGACGGAGCCGAAGCTCGCTTGGTAATAGAGTCCCGCGCGCGGGACCTCGTGGGCCGCGGACTCGTGGAGCAGGCCCTCGCCGGCCCAGGCCACGGCCGCGCCGTCGGGATCGAGCAGCAGCAGCGCCTGCCGTCCGCGCGGCCGTTCGGCGTCGAGCTCCGCCAGACGGCGGAACGCCTCCAGCCGCGCCCGCGTGTCCTCGGGGTGCTCCCCTAGCGCTTCGGCCGCGGCCGCGGCCTCCTGGCGCAGGTCCGACCAGAGGAGGGCGTATTCCTGCTTCGCCTCCTCGACCCACTCGCCCTGGGCGGGCTCCGCCTCTATCTCGGCCGCCCAGAGGACGCCCAGGGCGGCGACCGCCACCCCCGTCGACAAGGCGACGAGGATCACCTCGCGGCGGGGAGGGCGCAACCTCCAGAGCCAGACCGCGAACAGGACGAGCAGGACCAGGCCCGGCCAGGGCAGCGGCAGGAACGGCGCCGCCAGGGCGCCGCCGAGAAGGAGGAGACGGAAGATCTGGAGAGGCACCAGGACGCGACCCGCTACAGCATCGGCAGGTCCACCCCGTGCCGGCGGGCGTGCTCGGAGGCTTCCGGGTAGCCCGCGTCGGCATGGCGCGCGATCCCCATGCCTGGATCGCTGGTGAGGACCCGCTCCAGCCGCTCCGCGGCCGCCGGCGTGCCGTCGGCGACGATGACCATGCCGGCGTGGATCGAATATCCGATGCCGACTCCGCCGCCATGGTGCACCGACACCCAGGTGGCACCGTTCACCGCGTTGATCAGGGCGTTGAGGATCGGCCAGTCGGCGATGGCGTCCGAGCCGTCGCGCATCCCCTCGGTCTCCCGGTTCGGGGAGGCCACGGAGCCGCAGTCGAGGTGGTCGCGGCCGATCACGATGGGGGCTTTGACCTTGCCGGAGGCCACGAGGTCGTTGAACACCTGGCCGGCCCGCGCCCGCTCGCCGTAGCCGAGCCAGCAGATCCGCGCCGGCAACCCCTGGAACGCCACGCGCTCACGGGCCAGTCGGATCCAGCGCTCCAGGGCACGGTCCTCGGGAAAGGTGGCCAGGATCGCCTCGTCGGTCGCCGCCAGGTCCTCCGGGTCGCCGGACAGGACCGCCCAGCGGAAGGGTCCCTTGCCTTCACAGAACAGCGGCCGGATGAACAGGGGGACGAAGCCGCCGATGTCGAACGCGCGGTCGACTCCCGCCGCGAGAGCCTGGCCGCGCAGGTTGTTGCCGTAGTCGAAGGTGACGGCGCCGCGCTCCTGCAAGGCGAGCATGGCGCGCACGTGGGCCGCCATGGAGGCCATGGAGCGCTCGATGTAGCCCTTCGGGTCCTCCCGCCGCAGCCGCAGCGCCTCCGCGTAGGGGATGCCGTGCGGCACATAGCCTTGCAGGGCGTCGTGGGCGGAGGTCTGGTCGGTCAGCGCGTCGGGGACGACGCCGGCCGCGAGCAGGTGCTCCAGCAGGTCGACCGCATTGGCCTCGACCGCGATCGAAATCGCCTCTCGCCGGCCGCGCGCCGCGAGAGCGCGCTCGACCGCGGCCGGGACGCTCTCCGCCACGGTGTCGAGATACCGGGTCTGGAGCCGCCGCTCGATGCGGGAGGGGTCCACCTCGGCGACGAGGCAGACCCCTTCGTTCATGGTCACGGCGAGCGGCTGCGCCCCGCCCATGCCGCCGAGCCCGGCGGTCACCGTGAGCCGCCCGGCGAGGCTGCCGCCGAAGCGCTGCCGCGCGCACTCGGCGAGCGTCTCGTAGGTCCCCTGGAGGATGCCCTGGGTGCCGATGTAGATCCACGAGCCGGCCGTCATCTGGCCGTACATGGTGAGCCCCAGCCCTTCCAGCCGCCGGAACTCGTCAGCCGTGGCCCAGTGGGGGACGAGCAGGGAGTTGGCGATCAGGACCCGGGGCGCGCCCGGGTGGGAGCGGAAGACCGCGACCGGCTTGCCGGACTGGACGAGCAGGGTCTCGTCGTCGGCGAGCCGCTTCAGGGTGGCCACGATCGCCTCGAAGCACTCCCAATTGCGCGCCGCCTTGCCGGAGCCGCCGTAGACCACCAACTCCTCCGGCCGCTCGGCGACCTCGGGGTCGAGGTTGTTCATCAGCATCCGCAGCGCGGCCTCCTGCTGCCATCCGCGGCAGGAGATCTCCGTCCCGCGCGGCGCGCGCACCGTGCGGGGCTGGGCTGAGGCGGACGCGGCTCCGGCAGGCGAGGCAGGGGTGGCGATGGTCATGAGGGGTATTCTACTCGCCGGTGTAAGATCGCGGCGTGATCCCACGCACTTTCCTCCTGATCGCCCTCCTCTCGCTCGCAACGATTCCCGCCCACGCCGCCGGCCTGGCGGACGAGGTCGAGGCCTTTCTCCACGTCGTGTCCGTGGCCGGGCGCGAGGAGCCGGCGCGGGATTTCGTGCGCAGCCGGCTGCAGGGCCTCCCCGTCGAGCAGGACGCGACGGGCAACGTGGTCCTCACCTTCGGATCGGGATCGCCCCGGCGTCTCGTGGCCTGTTCCCTCGGCGAGCCCGGGTATGTGATCACCCGCATCGAGCCGGACGGCTACCTCCGGCTCTTCCCCTCCGGCAGAGTCCTGGTCGGCGCGCTCTGGGACCAGGCCCATGAAGGGAACGTCGTCGTGGTCGGAGGCGTGCGCGGGTGGGTCCCCGGCGGGGTCGTCCTGCGCTCGGCTCACCTGATCCAGGGGCCGGGCGGCGACTTCGGGAGCCGCGGCCCCTTCGGCGTGGACGAGATGTGGGTGGACGTGGGGGCCGAATCCGCGGCGGAGGTGGAGGCCCTTGGCGTCCGCCTGCTCGATCCGGTGGCCCTGATCCGCCGGCCCTCGCGGCTCGCCGGCGGCCTGATCGCCGGTCCCTCCGCCCGCACCAAGGCGGCCTGCGTGGCCCAGATCGACGCGGCCCGGCGCTTCCAGCCCGGCGAGGGCACGGTCGTCTTCGCCTGGACGGCGAACGACCTCGTCAACGGCTCCGGCTTCCAGCACCTCCTGCGCACACGAGGACCCTTCGACCAGGCACTGGTCCTGAATCGGGGGTTCGGCTGGAAGGGTGGGGAGAGCGGCCCTCCCGTGCCCGAAGCCCTTCCAGCCGCCGCCGGCCTGCTCGGCGCCGGCGAGCTCCCCGCCAGGATCTCCATCCGGACGGCCCCCCACATCCCCCCCGCCCCTGCCTTCGCCCAGAGTTTCGACTGGGGCGACACGCGCGTGGGCTACCTCGGCCTACCAGCCCGCTATCCCGACACCCCAGTCGAGGCCGTGTCCGGCGAGGACGTGGAGCGGCTCTCGGAGGCGGTCCTCACGTTCACGGCGACCCGGGGACGGAGCCGGACACCCCCCCCTCCGCTCCCGCCGCCGCCGGCGATCGCGCAAATCGGGCAGGGACACGACGAGACCGCCTCGCTCCTGGCCACCCTGATCGCCATCCCCGCGGTGAGCGGCGCCGAGGGGCCGTTGCGCGAGGAGATCCGGCGCCGCCTCCCCGCCTGGGCGAAGCCGGAGGTCGACGCCAAGGGGAATCTGACGGTGACGTTCGGCCAGGGGAACGAGCACATCCTCTTCGTGGCCCACATGGACGAGGTCGGCTACCGCGTCGCCGAGGTCCTCCCCGACGGCCGGCTCCGCCTGGAGACCCGCGGCGGCATGCTGACAACCGTGTGGGAGGCCCAGGCCGCCCTGGTCCACGGCGAGCGCGGTCCCGTGCCCGCGGTGTTCGAGCCGCGCGAGGACTGGCGCACGGCCGGGAAGCAGGCCCTTACGGGTCCCCTGACGGCCTATCTCGGCGTCTCCTCCGCCCGCGAGGCCGAGGCCCTGGGCGTGCGGGCCGGCAGCACGGTCACCATGCCCAAACAGATGCTGCGCATGGGCGAGCACCGGGCGGTCGCGCGGGGCTTCGACGACCGCAACGGCTGCACCGCCCTCCTCCTCGCCTTGCGCCAGATCGATCCGGCGAAGCTGACCCGGCGCGTGACCTTCGCCTGGGTGGTCGAGGAGGAGACCGGCCTCGTGGGCTCCCGGGAGCTCGCCAACCGCCTCACGGATTTGACGCGGGTCCATCCGATCGACACGTTCGTCTCGGCGGACTCCCCCCGCGAATCGAGGCAGTACGCCTATGCCCCGCTCGGCAAGGGCGTGGTGCTGCGGACCATGGACAACGCCTCCCTCGTCCCCCGCCCGCTGATCGACCGCTTCCTCTCCCTCGCGGGGCGCGACGGCATCCCGGTGCAGTACGGCTTCACGGGGGGCGCCAGCGACGGCGTAGCCTTCCTGCCGAACGGCGTCGAGATGCTCCCCTTCTCCTGGCCGGGCCGCTACTCGCACTCGCCGATCGAGGTATCCGACCTGCGCGACGTCGAGGCCCTGACGCGCCTGATCGTGGCGACGGTCGCCGAGTGAGGACCGGCGGCTTGGGAGCTCTCGGCGAGATCTACGGCACCTCCCTGGCGCTGCTGACGGACCTGTACGAGCTGACCATGGCCTACGGCTACTGGAAGTCGGGGACGTGGACCAAGGAGGCCGTGTTCCATCACCACTTCCGCAAGCCGCCGTTCGGCAGCGGCTTCACCCTCGCCTGCGGGCTGGAGCCCGCCATCGAGCTGATCGAGAGCTTCCGCTTCTCCGCGGACGACCTCGGCTATCTGGCCGGGCTGCAAGGGAACGACGGCAGCCCGCTCTTCGAGCCGGCGTTCCTCGACTTCCTCCGCAAGATGGAGCTGGAGTGCGACATCGACGCCATCCCGGAGGGCACGGTCGTCTTCGCCCAGGAGCCGCTGGTGCGGGTGCGCGGCCCCATCATCCAGAGCCAGATCCTTGAGACGGCGCTGCTCAACCTCATCAACTTCCAGACGCTGATCGCCACCAAGGCCGCCCGGGTCTGCCTGGCGGCCCAGGGGGAGCCGGTCCTGGAGTTCGGCCTGCGGCGCGCCCAGGGGATCGACGGCGGCCTCTCCGCGGCCCGCGCTGCCTACGCGGGCGGCTGCGCCGCGACCTCCAACGTCCTCGCCGGCAAGCTGTTCGACATCCCGGTCAAGGGGACCCACGCCCATAGCTGGGTCCTCTCCTTCGACACGGAGCGCGAAGCCTTCGAGGCCTATGCCCGGGCCATGCCGAACAACTGCGTCTTCCTGGTGGACACGTACGACTCCCTGGAAGGGGTGCGCCAGGCCGCGCAGGCCGGCCGCTGGCTGCGCGAGCGCGGCCACGAGATGGCGGGCATCCGCCTCGACTCGGGCGACCTCGCCTACCTGAGCATCGAGGCGCGCAAGATCCTCGACGAGGCCGGCTTTCCCCAGGCGCAGATCCTCGCCAGCAGCGAGCTCGACGAGCACCTGATCGAGAGCCTGAAGCTCCAGGGCGCCCGGATCGCCGTCTGGGGGGTCGGCACCCGCCTCGCCACCGCCTGGGAGGACCCGGCGCTCGGCGGCGTCTACAAGCTGACCGCGGTGCGCGAGGACGGCGGCCCCTGGAAGTACAAGGTCAAGCTCTCCGAGCAGATCGCCAAGATCACGACCCCGGGCATCCAGCAGGTGCGGCGCTTCACCTCCGGCGGGGAATTCGTCGCCGACATGATTTTCGACGAGGAGATGGGAGCGCCGGCCGCGCCCACGATCGTCGATCCCAAGGACATGACGCGGCGCAAGGAGATCCCCTGGGGGACCGCGCACCACGACCTGCTGGTGCCGGTCTTCCGCAAGGGACGGCGGGTCTACGACCCTCCCCCGCTCTCCGAGGTCCGGCGCCGCGCCCAGGAGCAGCTCGCCGGCTTTCATCCCGGCGTCAAGCGGTTCGTCAACCCCCACCAGTATCCCGTCGGCCTCGAGCTGGGGCTCTTCGACCTGAAGACCCGGCTGATCCTGGAGGCCCGCGGGCTGGCTCACCAGGAGAAGGTCGCGCCATGATCGAGACGTCACCGCGGGTGCGGGAGCTCCCCGTTCCCGATTTCTACGACCCCGCCCGGGCGCGGGAATGGGGCTACGCCCCGGACCAGCAGAAAGTCTTCGCCGGGGCCCAGGCCTGGCGGCGGGAGCACGGAATCCGCCCCTCGTCGTCGGACCGCCGGCACGTGCAGCTCCTGCTCATCGACCTCCAGAAGGACTTCTGCTTCCCGCAGGGGTCGCTCTACGTGGGGGGGCGGAGCGGCACGGGAGCGATGGACGACAGCGACCGCATCGCGCGCTTCCTCTACCGCAACCTGGAGACGATCACCGACGTCACCTGCACGCTCGACACCCACTTTCCCTTCCAGATCTTCTCCCCCTCCTTCTGGCTCGGCGAGGACGGCGAGCCGTCGGCGCCGCACCAGGAGATCACCGTGGACATGATCCGCAACGGCCGGGTGAAGCCGAACCCGGACGTCGCCTGGTGGCTCTGCGAAGGAGACTACGGCTGGCTCGAGCAGCAGGTCGAGTTCTACTGCCGGGAGCTGGAGAAGACGGGCAAGTACAAGCTCTACCTCTGGCCGCCGCACTGCATCCTGGGGAGCGACGGCCATCCCCTCGTCGGGGTGATCCACGAGGCCCGGATGTTCCACGCCTGGTCGCGCGGCGCGCGGTCGTGGATCGAGAGCAAGGGGGACCACCCGCTGACCGAGAACTATTCGGTGCTGGCGCCGGAGGTGCTGATGCGCCACGACGGCCGCGCCCTGGCCGAGCGGAACTCCCGCTTCATCAAGACCCTGCTCAAGTCCGACGCGGTGATCATCGCCGGCCAGGCGGCCAGCCACTGCGTGAAGAGCTCGATCGACGACCTGCTCTCGGAGATCCTGACGCGCAACGAGGAGCTGGCCCGCAAGGTCTACGTGCTCAGCGACTGCATGTCCTCCGTGGCCGTGCCCGACCCGGGACACCCCGGCGGCTTTCTCTTCGACTTCACGCCCCAGGCCGAGGAGGCGCTGGCGCGCTTCTCCGCGGCCGGCATGCACGTGGTCCGCTCGACGGACCCCATCACGGAGTGGCCGCGGATCGATCTGTGAAAACCCTCACCCCCTGGCCTCCTCTCCCGCGAGCGGGAGAGGAGGAAAATGCATTGAAAATCGCTGTCTTCTGAGCCTTTCTCCAGAGCTTTCACCCCTCTCCCTCCGGGAGAGGGGCCGGGGGTGAGGGCCCGCTCACAGGTATCCGAGCGCTTTGAGCTGCTCCGTGTTCTCGCGGGCGCGGCGCAGGTTCTCGCCCTGGCGTCCCCCCTCCTCGCGCTCCAGCCAGGCGAGCAGCTCGGCCCGCAGGCGCGTCACCGGCCGGCGCTCGAAGGCCGTCGCGGAGGACATCTCGCCAATCCGCAGGTCGTAGAGGCGCGGCGGCCCTCCGCCGAGGTCCAGCCACCACTTGTAGCGGCCGTCGCTGGCGACCCGGCTGACGCCCTGCAGAGCGAACGACATGTCGTGCACGGGGCGGTCCTCCTCGAGCACCGGGCGCAGGCTCTTGCCCGCGAACGCCGCCGGATCGTGGGGCAGCCCGAGCAGGTCGAGCAGCGTCGGCACCAGGTCGACGTTGAGCGCCAGGCTCGAGCGCTCTCCCGTGGGCCCGCCGGGGACCCAGAGCACGAGCGGCGTCTTGAGCAGGGTCTCGTACGCGAGGTCGCGGCAGTGCCCCCAGTGCCCGTTGTCGAGCATCTCCTCGCCGTGATCCGAGAGCAGCACCACGATCGTGCGCTCGAGCAGGCGCTTGCGGCGCAGGCGCTGCATGAGCATCGCCAGGCTCTCGTCCATGAACGCGATCTCCTCGTCGTACATATCGGAGAAGAAGCGCACGTCGGCGTCGTCGTAGCTGTGCGTCGTGTCGCCGTTGTAGAGCCTTTTCGTCAGGTTCCTGGGCTCGCCGCGCCGCACCCATTCCTTGTCCGGCGATCCGAGCGCGAAGCGCCGCGGATGGTCGTCAGGCGGCCGGTAGGGCGTGTGTGGCTCGAGGTAGTGGAGATAGAGGAAGAACGGCTCCGGCAGTCGATCGAGCAGCTTGTAGGCGCGCGAATTCACGCACCTCGCCGAGCGCTTCAGGCAGCTCTCGTCGAAGCTCTGGAACCCTTGCCCGAAGCCGCCCTGGCGGTTGACTCTGGACGGGACCGCGCGCACGACCACGCTGGCCGAAACGGCCGCGGTGGCATACCCCTGCCCTGCCAGGATCCCGGCGAGCGACGGCGTGTCCTTGGGGATGGCCATGCCGTAGAGCTGCTGGCGGTTTACGAAGTGCTGCGGCCAGCGCGACGTGAGGATCGAGTTCACCGAGGGATAGGTGCACCCCGCTTGGCTGCGCGTGTTGCGGAACACCACCCCCGAGCGCGCGAGATTCCCCAGGCGCGGCGCCGTCGGGCGCTCGTAGCCGTAGAAGCTCAGCCGGTCGGCGCGCAGCGTGTCGACCAGGAGGACGACGACGTTCCAGCGCGTCGGCTCCGGCTCCGGCGGCGTGTCGCCCTGGCAGCCGAGCCCGGTGGCGAGCAGCGCCAGAGCCGCGGCGAGACGCCAGACTGTGAAGAAGGACTCCCTGCCCATCCAGCGTCAGCCTTTGATCCCGAACCGCTCCATCTTGATCGCCAGGCCGTTGCGCGAGAGGCCGAGGACGCGGGCGGCCTGGCTCTTGTTGCCGTGGGTGCGGCGCAGGGCCTCGCGGATCGCCGACTGCTCGCAGGCGCCCACCAGGCGTTCGAGGTCGAGGTCCGAGCCGGCGTCCACCCGGGCGGTCGCCAGGGTGCCGTTGCGCACCCGCTCGGGCAGCAGGTTGACGTCGACCGGGCGGCCCGGCGGCGCCATGTAGACGAGCTGGCGGGCGATGTTCTCCAGCTCCGCCAGGTTGCCCGGATAGTCGTAGCTGAGGAGCGCGGACATCGCTTTGACCGTGATCCCCTGCATCCGCTTGCCGGTCTCATGGCAGAACCGGTTGATGTAGGACTGGATGAGCAATGGCAGGTCCTCCCGGCGGTCCCGCAGCGGCGGCACCTCGATGGTGAACTGCGACAGCCGGTAGGCGAGGTCGGCGCGGAACAGGTCCTGGGCGACCACCGTCTCCAGGGAGGAGCGGCTGCCGGTGACCAGGCGGACATCGACCTTGTGCGCGGCGTTGCTCCCCGTGGGCTCCACCTCCCCGGAGCGGAGGAAGCGGACCAGCCGGCCCTGGACTTCGATGGGGAGCTGGTCCACCTCGTCCAGGAACAGCATGCCGCCGTGCGCGAGCAGGAGCTTGCCCTCGCGCCGCACCGGCGCCCCCTTGCCAGGCACCTCGGCCCCGAAAAGGTCGGCCTCGATCTGGAGGGGGCGCGCGCCGCTGCAGCTCGCCACGATGAAAGGACCGTTGCGCCGCGGTCCCGATAGGTGGAGCGATCGCGCCAGCAGCTCCTTGCCGACGCCGGGCTCGCCGCGCAGCAGGACGTGGACCGCAGGGTCCACCGCGCCCCGGAGCTGCTCGACGATCTGCTTCATGGCCTGCGACTGCCCCACCACCAGCCCGGGGTCGAGCACCAGGTCCTGCTGCCCCGGGTGGCCCGGCAGGATCGGCTCGTACCAACCCACGTGGTGGACCAGGCCGAGCACCAGCAGGTGACCGAGCGTACGGAAGAAGGCGACCGGCGACCACGCCTCGCCCGGAGTGAACGAGGGGAGCGCGGCGACCAGGGTGTAGGTGCGGTCGAGCGCGCCGAAGGCGTGGTAGCAGAGCCAGGCCGGCGCTCCGGCCAGCTCGCCCTGCAGGGCTCCCCCCTTCTGCGCGCTGTGGCCGGCGCCGCGGTGGGCCAGGACCTGTTGCATCAGGCTCTCGCCGCACGCCAGCCAGGCCGGATCGCTGCTGATGGTCAGCTTGACCCCGGCCTGCTCGGCCTCCCCCTGGAGCAGGAGGAACATGCCGCCGCCGAAGTCGGCGAGCACCGCGCCCACCAGATCCTCGGAGGTCGTGCGGCTCTCGGTGTCGGAGAGGACCCAGTCGCTGATCCGCCAGAGGTGCTCGACCATCCGCTCGGGCGTGCTCTGCGGCGGCCCTGCCGGGACGGTCTCCTGCGGCGGCGCCGGCGCCTGCTCCCGGCTCGGGACCACGTCCTCGACCAGGAGCGTGATGCCGCCCAGCCGGATCTCGTCGAGGACCTCCAGCGAAGCCTCGCGAACCTTGCGCCCGCTCACCAGGAGCCCCTTGCGGGTCCCCAGGTCCTCGATGCGCAGCTCGCTGCCGTCGTAGCGCAGAAGGGCGTGCTTCTGCGCCACGCCCGTATAGGGAAGATAGATGTCGCACTCGGGCCAGCTCCCGATGAGCGACTCGTTCTTCAGGACGGGGAACCGGCGTACCCCGTCCGGCGCGTAAGCCACCAAACGAAACATAAGGAAGCAAAGTGTAACTCAGGCGGAGGTCCGAGGTCTGCTATTCTCACCCGCCGTGAACGACCTCTTCCTCCGCGCCTGCCGCGGCGAAGCGACCGAGCGGCGTCCCGTCTGGATGATGCGCCAGGCCGGCCGCTACCTTCCCGAGTACCGGGCGATCCGCGCCAAAGTGGACTTCCTGACCCTGTGCAAGACTCCGGAGCTGGCCGCCGAGGTGACGATCCAGCCCGTCCGCATCGTCGGAGTCGACGCCGCCATCCTGTTCGCCGACATCCTGCTGCCCCTGGAAGCCATGGGCGCCGAGCTGGTGTTCGCCAAGGGGGACGGCCCGGTGTTCCCGAACCCGGTGCGCACCCGCGAGGACGCCGAGCGGCTGCGCACGCCCGACGTCGAGGAGACCCTGGGCTACGTCTTCGACGCCATGCGCCTCGTGCGCCGCGAGCTCGACGGCCAGGTGCCGGTGATCGGCTTCGGAGGCACGCCCTGGACCCTCGCCGCCTACCTCGTCGAAGGGGGAAGCTCCAAGCACTTCGCCCACCTGCTCTCCTGGAGCTACGGCGACCCCGAGGGGCTGGGGCGGCTCCTGGACCGGATTGCCGACACCTCGATCGCCTATCTGCGCGGCCAGATCGCCGCCGGCGCGCAAGCGATCCAGCTCTTCGACACCTGGGGAGGCCAGCTCGACCTGGAGCGCTGGCGCGCGGTCGCCCTGCCGCCGCTGCGCAAGATCGTGGACGCGCTGCGCGGCCAGGCGCCGCTGATCTACTATGTCAACGGCGGAGGCCACCTGCTGGAGGGGATGCGCGAGCTGCCGGTGGACGTGCTCTCGGTCGACTGGCGCCAGCCGCTCTCCAAGGTGCGCCAGATCGTGGGCGAGCGGACTCTCCAGGGGAACTTCGACCCCGCCGCGCTGCTCGCGCCGATCCCGGAGATCGAGCGCCGCGTCGCGGACGTGATCGCCGAGGGGAGCGGCGGCGGCCACATCATCAACCTGGGCCACGGCATCCTGCCGATGACCCCGGTCGAGAACGCCCAGGCGTTCGTGGAAGCGGCCAAGCGGTTGTCGGCGCGGTAGCCCCGCCGAAGATCCTCACCCCCTCGGTCCCCCTCTCCCATCGCCCCTCCCCCGACCGGGAGAGGGGGAAGAAAAGCCGGAAAAAACGACAAGACACACGATGGGGGGGGCGGTGGCGCCCCCTCTCCCGGTTGGGGGGAGTGCGATGGGAGAGGGGGTCGGGGGGTGAGGTCGGGAGGGCGGGGGAAAGGCTCAATCCACGCAGATCTCCCCGAAGTACACTCCGCCCTGCTGCGGATCGACGAAGAACATCTCGCTGCCGACCGGCGGCAACTGGTACAGAGGCTTCGGATTCGCCTCCTCGGCGACGTCGGGGACGTGCGGGCTCGGGACATAGACGAGGTCGGGGAAGCGCGCCCTGAGAGCGCGGGCGATCTCCTCCTTGCTCAGCGTCCCCTCGGGGTTCCTCAAGGTGAGCCAGATGGCCTTGAGACGGCTCTCCCCGCCTTCGGCCGCGAACTCCAGCCGCAGCGGCTGACGCATGAGATCGACCTCCAGGTGGTAATAGCCGCAGAGCTCGTCCTGCGAGGCGCTGCCGAGCGAAGGGAGGCGCCGGCCCAGGACGCGCTCCGCCTGCTCGAAGGTCATGCCCATCTCCAGGCCGCCCCAGCCGAAGTGGCCGTTGCGCAGGGAGATCTGCTTGATGGGCTCGACGTAGCGAGGGAAGCGGCCCCCGCGGTCCGGCTCGGGAGACGGCACGGACGAGGGCTGCGGCGGAGTCGGCGCGGGCTGCGGCGCGCGCCGCGAAGACGCGCAGCCCGCGAGCGCCAGAGTCAGGATCAGCAGCCCGAGCGCCGGGGTGCGCCTAGTGGTGGTGCGTCCCGCTCCCGTGCTTGTGGTCATGCGAGCCCCCCTTGTCGAGGCTCTCGGAGACGATGCTGATCCACAGCTTGGTGTCGATGAACCCGCTCCCCCACTCCTTCCACTCCTCCGGCAGCCCCTCGGCCTGAATCGCTTCAAGATTCTTGCCCGCCTTCTTGCGGTCGGCGACGATCCGGGTGGTCTCCACCAGCATGCGGTGGAAGGCGCGCAGGTCCGCGGGGGTGGAGAGCGGGCCGTGACCGGGGATGATCTTCACGTCGGCCGGAAGCTCCCCCAGGATCTTCTCGATATTGGCCGTCAGCCCCTGCACGCTCCCGCCGCTCGCCAGGTCGACGAAGGGGAAGCGGCCGGCGAAGAAGTCGTCGCCCATGTGGACCACGTTCGACTTGGTGAAGAAGATCACGCTGTCGCCGTCGGTGTGGCCGTGCGGGAAGTGGATGACCTTGATCTCCTCACCGTTGAAGTGAACCGACAGCGACTCGCCGAAGGTGATCACCGGCAGGGCCTCGGGGGGAGACGGCGGGATCGTCTCGCCGAACACGCGCTGTTCGGTCGCCAGCCGCTTGCGCACGTTGTCATGGGCGATGATCGACGCCTCTTTGCCGAAGATCGGATTGCCGCCCGTGTGGTCGCCGTGCCAGTGGGTGTTGAGCACGAACCGCAGCTTGCCCTCTCCCAGCCCCTTGAGCGCGGCGCGGATCTTGTCGGCGAGCGGCGCGAACTGGTCGTCCACGATGAGGATGCCGTCGTTCCCCACCGACACGCCGATGTTCCCTCCCGATCCCTGCAGCATGTGGACGTTGCCGGCAACCTTGCTCGCCTTGACCTCCACCTTCGAGAAGTCCCGCTGCTGCGCCGCAGCCGGCAGGGACGCCAGAGCGAGCAGGAGAAACACGACAAAAGCTTTGCGCATCGAGATCCCCTCCTGCGGAGAAACCCGCTGAATGCGCGGACTCTAGCACGCCGCCCGAGTGGCCCACGTCTGTCACGGACTCCCTCCGGCCTGCACCCTTATTTTTAGAAGAGCTTCGAAATGATGCCTGACAACCCCCGGCGCCAGCACCCTCTCCTGGCTCGCCCCCCTCCGGCCGGTCGAACGCGTCTCTCTTTCTCCTCCGGACCGCGCGGCTCTCTCGCCTGCAGCCCACCTAGCCCGATCCGGGGATCTTCCGATGAAAACGAAGCAAGGAGGAGACATGGATTCGAGACGCATTGTTTTTGTAGTGGGTTTCGCCCTCTCTCTGACCGCGGCTCCCGCGCTCGCGCAACTCGTCGACAACAACCTGGCGACCAACACCGAGAACGCCGGGATCAACAAGACGTTGACCGAACAGGTCGGAGCGGGCCGGGGCAACGTGACCACCCCCGACTCCTCGATCTTCATCATCAAGCGCGATCCGTTCCGCTCCATCCGGCGCGGGCGCCAGATCTTCCAGCGGAAGTTCCAGGTCCAGCAGGGCTTCGGACCGCTCACCGGCGATGGCGCGGGAAACATCGAAGCCGACGGCTCGATCGGCGCCGGTCTGGTCGACAGTTGCGCCGGCTGCCACGGCCGGCCGCGCGGCAGCGCCGGTGCCGGCGGCAACGTCGCCACCCGGCCTGACAGCCGGGACGCCCCGCACCTCTTCGGCCTCGGCCTGGTGGAGATGCTGGCCGACGAGATGACCTCCGACCTGCGGGCGATCCGCTCGCAGGCGGTCCAGCAGGCGAACGTCAACGGAACGCCGGTCACCAGTACCCTGGTCGCCAAGGGCGTCAACTTCGGCTCGATCACAGCCCAGCCCGGCGGAACGGTGGACACCTCGGGCGTCCGGGGGGTCGATCCCGACCTGCGGGTCAAGCCCTTCTTCGCCCAGGGCGGGTCCTTCTCGATGCGCGAGTTCGCCGTCGGAGCCTTCAACGCGGAGATGGGGCTGGAGGCGCCCGATCCGGACCTGCTCGCGGCCTCGCAGGGAGCCCGCGTGATCACCCCCTCGGGCCTGGTGCTCGACGGATCGCTCGACACCATCCCCGCTCCTCCCGCGCTCAGCCCCTCGCACGACGCGGACGGGGACGGCGTGGTCAACGAGCTGGACACCTCGATCGTCGACCATATGGAGTTCTATCTCCTCAACTATTTCAAGGCGGGGACGTACATCCAGAACAATGACACCCAGAAGGGCCGTCAGAAGTTCATGAGCATCGGCTGCGGCTCCTGCCACGTGCCGGACCTGGTGATCGAGAGGGACCGCCGGGTGGCGGACGTGGAGACGGTGTACGATCCGGCGCGCGGCATCTTCAACGACCTGTTCTCGACCGCCGCCGCGCGCCTCACCACCCGCAACGACGGCACCGGCCATCCCCCACTCAAGGAGCCCTCCCTCACCTCCTTCACCGTGCGCAGCATCTTCAGCGACCTGAAGCGGCACGACCTCGGGCCCAACTTCTGGGAGCGGAACTTCGACGGCTCGCTCACCCGCGAGTTCGTCACCGAGCCGCTCTGGGGTGTCGGCTCGACCGCGCCTTACGGGCACGACGGCCGCAGCATCAACCTCAACGAGGTGATCCTGCGCCACGGCGGCGAAGCCCAGGCGGCGCGCGACGCCTTCGCCGCTCTGAGCTTTACCGACCGCGTGAAGCTGATCGGCTTCCTGGAAAGCCTGGTCCTCTTCCCGCCGGACGACACCGCCTCCAACCTCGACCCGGGAGACCCGTCCAACCCGGCCTTCCCGCAGCGAGGTCACGGCAGCATCAAGCTGACGGTGCTGTTCAACGATCCTTCGGACGTGGAGTAGAACGTCTTCCCGCCCGGCCGCGCGTCCGCGGGCGCACGGCCGGCCCTCTCAGCTCCGGGCACGCCACATCCTTGGGTCAAACGAGAACGGCTCGGCTTTTCCCAAACGGACCTCCGCGAAATCGCGGTGGGCGGGATTGAAGAGGATGTTGCGCTCGTGGGGGATCACCGAGGAGGGGACGGACAGGATAGCGGTCCGGCCGGAGCGTGCCCACGCAGTACCGAGGTCCTTCAGGCTCTCGGGAGCCGGATAGGTGCGCCAGTCGCGCGGGAGGGACGAAACATCCAGGAATTCCACCTCGACTCCCTCTGGGATCTCGGCCTGGATGGCAACGAGGCCCTCCGGGGCCAAGCCTGGCTCAAGGTGGATGAAGAATTCGAGAGCGGCCAGAGAAAGGGCGGCGGAGCAGTAAACCACTACGGTACCTGGATGGTTCCAGCGTCCTCCATAAAGCCGGGCACCCTCGCCGTCGAAAGCCCGGGATGCGTAGCGCGCCGAGGTGATCCGCCAAGCCGCAAGGGCCGGCATCAGCTATAGACGCCGTACTCGATCCTCCCCAGCACCGCCTCCACCTGCCGTGCGCCGAGGTCGGTGTCGAGCAGTGTGAGCGGTGGTTTACCGCCCAAGGCCCGATTGGGGGTGTGCAGCCAGCGTGACGCCTTCTCCTCGTTGCCCAAGACCTCCGAGGCCTGAGCGGCGATCCGGGCCAGACGGAACAGGCGGTCGGATTCCGAGGGGCGCAACCGCCGCTCCTGTTTGCGGCGCGCCAGGGTACGTGGTGGCAGGTCGAGAGCCGAGGAGACCTCGTCCCGGTTGAGCTGGAACCTCGACATCACGGCTTCCAGGGAGGAAAATGGCAAGCCCTCCCGGATCCATGCCTTCATATCTTCCGGAGTTCTCACCCGCCGGCTCTGGGGATCTGGACCGCCTAGTACTTCGAGGATCTCGGGCGTTGCAGGCATGTAGCCTCCATTTCTGCCAACTGGCGTTGATTATACAGCCATCTGGCAGCTATCCGCTCAGCTCCGGGCATGCCACCTCCGCAGCAGCTCCGCCTCGCGCTCGGGCCTCATCGGAGGAGCGTTCTGCGACCAGGGGGCGCGCGGCACCTCGCCGCCGATCTGGCGGAGCCAGGCGAGGGTGTCGCGCACGATGTCGGCCAGCGGCCGGAAGGTCAGGCCGGCCGACACGGCCTTGCGGTTGTCGATCGCGTGGAAGCCGGGCGCGCCGTCGCTCTTGATCCAGAGGGGGAGCTCGTTGAAGGGGACGACGCCGTTGGCGAGGAGGAACTCCTCGCTGGCCCAAGTGAAGCGGGCGTCTTTGCCCGACGCCTCGCGGCAGGCCTCGAGGATCTCCCCGAGCCTCAGGGGCTGCTCGGGACCCACGGTGTTGTAGACGCCGGTCTTTCCGGCTTCGGCCATGCGCAGGGTCCAGACGGCGATGTCGCGGGCGTCGATGATCTGGACCCGCAGGTCCGGCGAAACCGGGGCGAGCACCTCGCCTCCCCGGTCCAGGCGCCAGGGCCAGTACGGAAAGCGGGCGGCCAGGTCGTAAGGGCCCACGATGGTGCCCGGACGCACCACGAGCGCGCGCCCCGGCAGGGTCTTCTCCACCGTCTGCTCGCAGACCGCCTTGAGCCACCCATAGCTGCCGGCATGGCCGACGCTCACGCTCTCCGTCTTTTCCCAACCCGCGGGCGGTTGCCGCAGCGGAGACTCCTCGGTCGTGCCGGGGATCTTCAGATTGGCGTAGACGGAGACCGTCGAGATGAGGACGTACAGGCCCACCGACCCCGCCAGACGCTCCGCGGAGTCGCGCACCAGGCGGGGAACGTACCCCGTGGTGTCGACCACGACATCCCAGCGGTGGCCGTCCAGGGCCGCGAGCCCGCCGTCGCGATCCCCCAGGATCCTCTCGACCTGATAAGGGAAGAGGCCGGGATTCGTGAGGCCGCGATGGAAGATCGTGACCTTGTCGCCACGGGCCAGCGCCGCTTCCACGAAGTGGCGGCCCAGGAACTGAGTGCCTCCGAGGACGAGCAGCTTCATGGCGCCGGCTTCTGCGCCGGGGGCGGCTCCTGGAGCTTGCCGACGTCGAGCACGACCTTCCATGAGCCGTCCTTCCCCTTCTCCCAGACTCTCATGTAGGCCGCGGAGGATTCCCCCCGCCGGGCCATGCCATAGGTGTAGCCGAGGTCGCCCGCGACGGAGACGCCGCTTCCGCGGTTCTCCCAGGTGAAGCTCTTCTCTTTGGCCAGCGCGGCGCGGGCCTCCTTTTTCCCCCGGTAGGTATGAGCCCCTTCGCGCAGGACCAGGGCGTCGTCGGCGAGGACCGCGAGATAGGCGTCCAGGACCCCCTTGTCCGCCACGGCCTTGGCGAACGCGCGCTCGGCTTCGAGCAGGGCCGCCTTGACGGCCGCGGCATCCGCCTTCGTCGCGTCGAACGTCTTCCCCTTCGGGAAAGCCGGTCCCTTGCCCACCGATCCGGCGGTCGGAGCGGAGATCCCGAGGTCGACCTCCCACTTCCAGCGACCGTCGGGCTGCTTGCGCCAGACCGTGGCGAAGTGGCCGTAGCCCTTCTCCCCACCGGCCTTCGGCTGGAGCTCCCAGGGGCCGGTGGTCCAGCCCAGGTCGCCCGAGCGGGCGATCCCGGCGTCGGCGGGCCACCAGACGAGCTTGATCGCAGGATCGGGGCGGGCGTTCAGCCAATCCCTGCCCGGACCGGGCTCGGGAGTGAACAGGACGCCGCCTTCGGCGATGTTCGCGAGGAAGGACTCCTTGTACCCCTTCTCCTCCGAGAGCTTGGAGAAGGCGCGCTCGGCGGCGACGACGGAGTCGAACTCGGCTTTCAGGTCCCGGGTTTCAGCAGACGCGATTGCGGCGACGATCAGAGCCGCAGTCCCGGCGAGGAGAAATCGTGAAGCTCGCATGGGCGAAGCATAGCCGATCCCTCACCCCCTGGCCCCCTCTCCCGTCACCGGGAGAGGGGGAAATTCAGATCGGACGGGTGGTGGCGCCCCTCTCCCGGCGACGGGAGAGGGGTCGGGGGTGAGGGCCCGCAGCGGCGGCTCTACGGAAGTACGATCCGCCGGCCGTCCACGACCGTGGCGACCGCGCGGCCGCGGAGCTTCCAGCCGTCGAACGGGGTGTTGCGCGACTTGCTGCGGAAGTCCGCCGCGACGATGGTGATCTCCCCGTCCGGATCGAACATGGTGACGTCGGCCGGGCTCCCGGGCTTCAAGGTGCCGCCGGGCAGGCCGAGGACCCGCGCCGGTCCCGTCGAGAGCAGCTCGATCAGGCGCGGCAGGGAGAGGACGCCCGCGTGCACCAGCCGGTCGAGGCAGAGGCTGAGCGTGGTCTCCAGCCCCAGGATGCCGAACGGGGCGAGGTTGAACTCCACGGCCTTCTCGTCCATGTGATGGGGCGCATGGTCGCTGGCGATGCAGTCCACCGAGCCGTCGGCCAGCCCCTGGAGCAGCGCCTCGCGGTCGCGCCCGGAACGTAGCGGCGGCTTCATCTTGCAGTGCGTGGAGAAGCCGGTCTTCGCCACCTCCTCGTCCGTGAGCACCAGGTGGTGGGGCGTGATCTCGCAGGTGACCCGCAGCCCGCGCTCGCGCGCCCCGCGCACGAGGTCCAGGCTGCGCGCGGTCGACAGGTGGGCGACGTGGTAGCGGCCGCCGGTGTCCTCCGTGAGGATCAGGTCGCGCGCCACCATGACGTCCTCGGCCGAGCCCGGAATCCCCTTGAGCCCGAGCCGGGTCGACCACTCCCCTTCGTGCATCACGCCCTTGGCCGAGAGGTTCAGGTCTTCCGCGTGCTGGATGACCGGGATGTCGAAGTGCTGCGCGTAGAGGAGGGCCCGGCGCATCAGCTCGGCGTTCATCACCGGCTTGCCGTCGTCCGAGACCGCCCTGGCCCCGGCGCGCACCATCTCGCCGATCTCCGCCAGCTCCTCCCCCGCCAGGTTCTTGCTCACCGCCCCGATCGGATACACCCTGGCGTAGCCGTGGCGCCGGGCTTCCAGGAGGATGTGCTCCGTGATCGACCGGTTGTCGTTGACCGGCTCGGTGTTGGCCATGCAGGCCACGGCCGTGAAGCCGCCGGCCGCGGCGGCCATGGTCCCCGTGCGCACCGTCTCCTTGTACTCCTGCCCGGGCTCGCGCAGGTGGACGTGGATGTCGATCAGCCCCGGAGTGACGACCAGACCCGAAGCGTCGATCGTCTCCGCCCCCTTCGGCTTCTGGATCTTGCCGTCGATCTTCGCGACGGCGCCGTCCTCGATCAGCAGGTCGAAGGAGCCGTCGAGGTCCTGGCTCGGGTCGACGATCCGGCCGCCGTGGATGAGCAGAGCCGGCATCAGGCCTCCCCCGGCACGCCGGACAGCAGGTAGAGCACCGCCATGCGCACCGACACCCCGTGCGCGACCTGCTCCAGGATCACCGAGTCCGGGCCGTCCGCCACGTCGCTCGCGATCTCCACCCCCCGGTTCATCGGCCCCGGGTGCATGACGATCACGTCCTCCCTGGCCACCTTCAGGCGCTCGCGGGTGAGGCCGAAGAGCTGGAAGTACTCGCGGATCGAAGGAAAGGACATCCGCCCCTGCCGCTCGAGCTGGATGCGCAGCATCATGACCACGTCGGCGTCGCGGATCGCGTCCTCCAGCGTGTAGGCGACCTCGACCCCCAGTTTCCCGATATCCGCCGGCATCAGCGTCCGCGGCCCGCCGACCACCACCGTCGCTCCCATCCTGGTCAGCAGGTGGATGTTGGAGCGCACCACCCGGCTGTGCTCGATGTCGCCGAGGATCGCCACCCGCAAGCCGTCGAGCCGCCCCTTGTGGCGGCGGATCGTGAAGGCGTCCAGCAGCGCCTGCGTGGGGTGCTCGTGCGCGCCGTCGCCGGCGTTGACCACCCCCGCCTTGAGACGCCGCGCCAGCATGTGCGGAACGCCGGGAGCGCCGTGCCGGATGACCACCAGGTCGGGGGCCATGGCCTGGAGGTTCATCGCCGTGTCGATCAGCGTCTCGCCCTTCTCCAGGGCGGAGCCGGAGGTCGAGAAGTTCAGATTGTCGGCCGACAGGCGCTTCTCGGCGATCTCGAAGCTGGAGCGGGTGCGGGTGGAAGCCTCGAAGAAGAGGTTCATCACCGTCTTGCCGCGCAGCGTGGGGACCTTCTTGATCGGGCGCTCGCCGACCTCGGCGAACGACTCGGCGGTATTCAGAATCAGCTCGATCTCGGCAGCGGAAAGCTCCGCGATCCCCAGCAGGTCCTTCCGGGTCCACCGGGTGGTCTCGGGCGTCATTGCTTCTTGGGCTGCTCCAGGATGCGGACCTGCTCGGTCTCGTCCGTCGACAGGAACGAGACCTCGATCACCTCGTCCTGGCGCGTCGGGACCTTCTTGCCCACCACGTCGGCCTGGATCGGCAGCTCGCGGTGGCCGCGGTCGATCAGCACGGCGAGCCGCACCGCCCGCGGCCGGCCGAAGTCGACCAGCTCGTCGAGCGCCGCTCTCACCGTCCGCCCTGTATAGAGGACGTCGTCGCAGAGGACGATCACGCAGTCGTCGATCGGCCGCGGCAGGCTCGTCCCCTTGACCTGCGGCTGGGCGGCGATCGTCGACAGGTCGTCGCGGTAGAGGGTGATGTCGAGGATGCCGACCGGCACCGTCTCCCCCTCCAGCCGCTCGATCTCGGCGGCCAGCTTCTCGGCGAGAGGCACCCCGCGGGTGCGGATGCCGACCAGCAGGAGGTTGGAGAGATCGCTCTGGCTCTCGACGATCTCCCCCGCCATGCGCCGGATGATCCGGGCCATCTGCTTGGCGTCGAGGATCGTGTTCTTCGGCGTCAGGTTCTTTGCCATGGGATGGGAGGCCAACCGGCCCGCGGCATCGTATGGCCGGGAGGCGGGGGTTGTCAATGAAGACCCCCGCCCAAGGCCCCTCACCCCCTGACCCCCTCTCCCATCCGCACTCACGCCCGCCCGGGAGAGGGGGAACCCCGCGGTGGGCCTCTCTGCTAGGATCGCTACCAGGGAGAGAATCATGCAGCCGGCCCGGTACACGCCAGCCTGGGAAAACCGGCCCCGGTTGAGCCGGGAGCGAGAAGACCGTTTCTTCGCGGGAGCGCAGGAGGCGACGAGATTCTTCATGGGCGAATCCGACGTGCAGCGGGCGCTGGAGAAGATCGCGCGGTTGCTGGACGAAGACGGGATCCCCTACGCCGTCATCGACAGCATGGCCCTCAACGCCTACGGCTACCGCCGCGTGACCGTCGACGTGGACGTCCTCCTCACCCGCGAAGGCCTCGAGACCTTCAAGACGAAGCACCTCGGCCTCGGATACGTGCAGAAGTTCCCGGGGAGCAAAGGGCTGCGGGACACCGAGCACGGCGTGCCGATCGACGTCGTCCTCGCCGGGGAGTACCCGGGAGACGGTCTGCCCAAGCCGGTGGCCTTCCCGGACCCGGCCGTCTCCGCGGTCCGGGGCGAGCGGATCGCCCTGCTCCCCCTGCCGCGCCTCATCGAGCTGAAGCTGGCCTCGGGCATGACGGCCCCTCACCGGATGCGAGACCTCGCGGACGTGCTGGAGATCGTCCGCATCCTTCAGATCCCCGAGACGTTCGCCGAGGAGCTCGACGCGTCGGTGCGGGACAAGTTCCGGGAGATCTGGCGAGCCGCTCAGGTGGCGGAGCAGGAATGAGCGCCTGACGGCAGATATGGTATCGTCGAGACATAACTAGACTCGCCCAGGTAGAATTGAAAAGGGCCATGCCAGGTTCCTTCGTCACTCAGATCTCCTGGGGAACGTGTCGTGCCTCTGCACGACGGGTACTGGTCTGTCCAGATCGGAGACGATGCGAGAGAAAGGGAGCCGCACCTTGTCGTTGTCCTCGCTGGAGGAGGGAATGCCAGGGATCACCCGGGCCTGCGGAGCGGTCCTCGCGGAGGCCGCGTCCGTGTGCCTGGAGGATCAAGGCCACGGGATGCTCACGAGCTTGACCGTCGATGGGGATTTCTTGGAGGTGTTCGCCCTGCAACGAACCACCGTGGATGAGCAGATGCGGCGATCTCACTATGACGAGCACAAGGCGACCGAGAACGGAGCCTGTGGAGTTTCGATCCTCGCCGCCTGCAAGCTCACCAACCGGACGGTGCTCCAGCAGTCGAGGAGAGGTACAGGCTTTGACTACTGGCTCGGCTTGGAAGGCGCTCCGTTCTTCCAGGAGGCCATACGGTTGGAGGTGTCAGGCATCCGTCGAGGAGGTACCCGCGAGATCCGAGACCGCGTTCTGACCAAGACCTTGCAGGTGGGACGAGCGAAAGGGAGCACTCCCGCACTCATTACTGTCGTAGAATTCAGTGGCCCACGGATGAGGCTTGTGAGGCGATGAGCCAAGAAGAGATCGTTTCCTTCCACCGCACTGCCATGGAGCTGGCGGAGCAGGCGTCGGCGACTCCGGACCCCCTGCGTGCTCGCAAGCTCTTCCAGGCAGCCCTGAAGGACGAGCGCAAGGCTGCCGAGCTCTGGGAGTCCGGCTCCAATCTGGAGCCGACACGGTCGGTTCTATACCGCAGCGCGGCATCCCTGGCTGTGGATTGCCAGGACTACGCCGAAGCCAGGAGACTCATCGACAAAGGACTCTCCGGAGAGCCCCCGGAGGACATCCGCCAAGAATTGCTGGACCTTCTGACGAGGATCGAGCCTCCAAAGAGGGCTGAGCGCCGCCTTTCCTCCGGGAAGCGATAGTCCCGGTCCGGTCGAGCATGTCCCGTCGCCAAGAGCACGCTCCCGACAGGGCTACCTTTCCCGGACAACGCCGTCGGCGCGAGGCCACCTTCCTCGCCCTCTTCGTCCTGCTCCTCGCGGGCGGCTTCACTCTGATCTCCCTCCACTGGGTGAACGGCCACGTCGTCGAGCCTTTCACCGCGGGGATCGCCCAGGTGAGCGGCGCCGCGCTCGACCTCCTCGGCCAGGATGTCCGGATGCAGGGTACGATCATCCGCAGCCCCCGCTTCGCGGTGAACATCCGCAACGGCTGCAACGGCGTCGAGGCGATGCTGATCTTCCTCGCCGCGGTGCTGGCCTTCCCCGCTCCGTGGCGCTCGCGCCTGGTGGGGCTCGCGCTGGGCATCCTGGTCATCCAGGCGGTCAATCTGGTCCGGGTGGTGGCGCTGTTCCTGACCGGCGCCTACTTCCCCCGCTTCTTCGACAGCTCGCACACCGTGATCTGGCAGACGATCGTCATCCTCTCCGGCGTGCTGCTCTGGATCTTCTGGGCCACCCGCTTCGCGCGCCCGGCCGAGCCGGCGGTCTGATGCCCCGCTCCAAGACCTCCCCGCCGCCGGCCCGCCGGAGCTGGGCGGCGCTGCTGATCCGCAACGTCCTGCTCTGGCTGATTCCAGTCGGCCTTCTCTGGGGGCTGCTGACCCCGGCCTACAACCGCTTCCTGCTGGGCAGCGCCGAGAACCTGCTGCACCTGACCGAGAGCCCGGACGTGACCGACCTCCCGCGCCTGGACCGCCACCGCGCCTACGTCCAGCGCCGGGACTTCCCTCCGGCGAAGAGCCTGGTCCGCCAGTTCCGGGTGACCGACGTCCACTTCCACTTCCTGCTCCTCGGCGCCCTGTTCCTGGCCGTCCCCGGGATCCCCTGGCGCCAGCGCCTGGAGAACCTGGGCTGGGCGGTCCTGATTACGATCTTCTTCGACATCTTCCTGCTCTTCTTCTTCGTGAAGTCCGTCTATGCCATCCAACTCGGCGACTGGAGCCTCTCCCACTACGGTCCCTTCGCCCGTAACGCCTACGGTCTGGCCAGGCACCTCTTAGATTTGCCTTTCAAGCTGGCGCTTCCGCTCTTGCTCTGGGCGGGGTTTTATTTGGAAAGGATGTTGGGAGAGAGGGTTGCTCCCCGAGCCTCCGGAGGAGGCGGCAGCACGTAGCCGGTCCGTGAGGGCCGGGTAGCAGGCACCCACGCGAACGTCGTGATGCGGCGTACGGTCCGTTTCATGGCTACTTCCGGGAAGAAGATCACCGGTACCTGGACGCGAGCCTAGGTCTCTGGCCCATGGTGATTAGGTGCTTTGCCTCCTCGCCGCCCGCGCATGGTTGACTGCTCTTGAAATTATGTAACCCTCGCCTTGTACCCTTGCGTAAAAGGAGTTACGTCTTGAATGTTCCAAGCGTATGAGCGCGACTATAGACTCTCCCTTCTCTATATCGTCATTTAGAGTAGAGTACCGCTCGAGAAGCGTTTCTAAGTCACTTAGGTCACCCCATTTTCCTAAGTAGGAACGAGCATATGTACGAAGCCATGGTTCCCGGTTAGAATCGCTTGACCACTGTCGGCATAACCCTAATAGAGAGCTGTCACTCCACTCTAAGTCGTAAAACATACGGACAAGTTGATATAGTTGATAGTCGTATATGGCATCGGGAGACGCCATATACTCCACTACTCTTTCACGCTCTTCCACCTCAAGGCCTATTTTGGAGAAGTACCGTACAACAGTCTCCGTCTCCTCAGGGCGAGCGCGGAGTGCATTGAGACAGTACTCAACAGCGACTCGAGACTCAGCAGCAGCCAGACGATTAACCAGGTAGTGGCAGAAAGGAAGGACTCCGAAAACGATCGCTCTATGACCTCAACAGGAGTTCCTTCACTCTCGCCAAGCAAAATGGCCAGTTTACTTGGCCCAATATACGGTCCAGCATCTTGGAATTCGATCTCGATCTCATCGATCAGTTGTCGATGAATCTGCTCAATAGTGGGCGTAATACCATCGATCAAAGGCTGAGCCTCCGCCCGGGTTAGTATCTTAGTTTTCGCCGACTGCACGTTTAAGCCACGCCTGTGGAGCAATTCGATGAGCCTACGGAGAGCTGCCTTAGCCTCAAGTCTCGATCTACAGAATATATGGGTGTCATCCACATAGCGCAAATGTTTGAACTCCTCATTGCGTAGACCCCGGTCAATAGAATTAGGTAGACTTTTGCAAGAATGTCACTTGCCGAGTGTCCCTGTGGAATACCTTTTTCCCGAGGTGTTGCCCACTTTTCTAAACAAGCCCTTAGCAGATTGATTTCTGGTTGGTCGCCACAGATTGTCTTGAGATCTGAAGATAGGCGCTGCAAGTCAATGTTCTCATAGAAACCCGTGATGTCGGCAACAACAACGAACGTTGCATGCTCCAGCATTTCAAGCGACAGAGTCCGAAGCCGTTTCCAGGTTTCGAATCGGCTCCTCAACCATAAGGGGGTTGAAGGATTGTCCTAGAGTTGGTAACCCAGATCAGGATTCCCCTGAAATTCTGCCAGCGCAAAGTGAATCTTGGGCATGAGGCGTCCAACCAGTAGGTTGTAAACCACCTCATCCTCTGGGTGTAGAACCGCTCCTGGACGGAGTAGTGAACCGCCCTTGGGTACAAAACACACACGGCAGGTCTTGGGCTCGTAGCCGTTTGCGAGGTGCTGGCGAATACCGTTCAACCAAGTGGAAGAATCTTGTCCCAGCCAGTTGAGCAAATAGGGATGAACAACGAAACAACGATCCGGGCGGTCAAAGGTTAGCCGCCGCCATGCTAGGCTTAGTTCATCCAGGCTTACTTCCAGACTCTCTGGCATGACGTATTTCTTTGCTCTCCTTAGCCTAACTTCTTACCAACCAGAACTTTTCGACCACAATGGGCGACAGCTCTTCTTGGGATCGAGCCCATGATCTGCGCTGTCACCCCTTCAGCCTTCCGAGGAACGACTCCTCGACTTCTTATTATACCTTGGGGTCAAAGCCTGAAGGCCAGCACGCGTAGCCCGGGGCAGGCGCGGTGACCCAGGCAGCCCCTTTCCCCGAAAGCTCAGCACTTTTATGGTGAGCCACCGGCGGCTTCAGAGGGGTCTACACGGCTGCGTCCGGACCGCCCTCGACGACCCGGGCTGTCAAGGATCGCCCCACACCGCCGCCCCACACCGCTCCAGGACAATCGAGCCCGCGGCTTCCAAGAGGTAGGTGAGCGACTCGGGGAGCGGAGCAGCCTCACTGCCACGTTCAGCGCGTCGAGCAGGGGCTCGTCGAAGAGGCGGAGATGGCCCACGACCTCTCCGGCGTCGGAAAGTGGCCGGTGGCCGTGGACATCCGGCTCGCCCTGGAGGTGGAGCAGCCGATCCCGGAAGGTCAACACGAAATCGCGGAGAGAAACGAAGCTATCCGCTCAGGCAGGGCAGCCGGCGCACCGCGGACCTCGACGTTCCGGCGCTGAAGGGCAACGGCTGCCCTCTGGGACCGACGACAAGTTCCTGGAAGGCAACGGCTGCCCTCTGGGAGCCGATGAAAAGTTCCTGGAGGGCAACGGCTGCCCTCTGGGAGCCGATGAAAAGTTCCTGGAGGGCAGCGGCTGCCCTCTGGGA
>DASVEF010000323.1:0-21283 GCA_036380715.1 Thermoanaerobaculia bacterium
AGCCGAGGAGGTCCGATGTTCCGAGCGCGCTTCGCCCTGCTCCTTGCCTGTCTGTGGCTCTCTTCCACAGCCGCGTTCGCCGCCGGGATTCCCATCCGTGGCCGGGTCCTGGATTCCAGCGGGGCCGCCCTGGCCAAGACCCGCGTGCGGCTGGTGCCGTTCGCGCCCGTGCATGCGGCCGGCCGTCTGGCGCTGGAAGGCAAAGACAGTCCCGAGCCTGTCGCGAGCGCGGAGAGCGCGGCGGACGGCATGTTCCTCCTGGAGGCCCCGGAACCGGGGATGTGGAAGGTGATCGCCGGCGGCGAGGGGCTCGTCCCTCAGGAGATCGAGGCGGCGCCTCTGACCGGCGAGCTCGATCTGCCCTCGGTCCGGCTCCAGCGCGATGCCGGGCTCACGGTGCGCGTCCTCGGCCCTGATGGCAGGCCTGTGCCCGGCGCCCGGGTGCGGACCGAGCCCGCCGTTTTTTCATCCTCGTCCTGGCAGGCCGCTCCGCGACTGTCCATCGCGGACGCGGAGGGGCGGGCGGTCCTGCCGCGGGCGGCCTCCGCGGCCGTGACCGTGCACGCCGGGGCTTCCGGCTTCGGGACCGCCGAGCGCAAGGAGGTCCGGGCGAAGACTGTGGACCTGCGCCTCCCTACCGGCCCGGCCGTTCCGCTGCGGGTGGTCGGCGCGGACGGCAAGCCCGCGGCCGGCGTGCTGGTCCAGTGGGAGGAAGGAGGATCTCTGGGGATGACCGGCGAAGACGGCCGCCTCGATCTCGTCGCGCCGGGCGGGGCTCCCCTGGACCTCCTGCTGATCGCGGCGGACGGCCGGCGGCTCGAGGCGCGGGTCCGGCCCCTCCAGGCCAGGGAGCCGCAAGCTCCTCGGGAGCTCCGTCTGCCGGCAGCCGGCGAGACCGTTGCCCGGGTAGCCTCCGCCGCCGATGGCCGTCCGTTGACTGGCGCCCTGGTCTGGCGGACCGACGATCCGGGGAGCTTCCGCCGGACCGACGCTCGCGGCGAGGCCCGCCTCCCGGCGCCGAGCGAGAGAGATTTCGCCGTTCAATCGGCGGCCTCGGGCTTCCTCCCCGAGATGGTGGAAGTCAAGAAGGCCCAGGAGAAGGCGCGGCGCCCCTTGGCATTCTCCCTCGAGCCGGACCTGGTGGTCACCGGCGTGGTGGTGGACGAGGCCGGCAGCCCGGTGGCCGGAGCGGAGATCACCTCTTCCATGCCGAACCTGCCTCAGGGCATGCCGAGGCTCTCGCGCATGCAGCTATACCGGAGCCGCGGAGCCGTGGTGCGCAGTGGTCCGGACGGCCGCTTCCGCTGGGGAGGGCTCGTGGCGGGCCTCGACTTCGAGCTGCGCGTGAAGAAGCCCGGCTTCGCGCCCACCCGGGCTCAGGCGACGTCGCCTTCCGCCGAGCGGCCCGCGGCTCCCCTCCGGATCGTGCTGCGGCGCGGCCGGAGCGCCTTCGGACGGGTGCTGGGGCCGGACCAGCGGCCGATCGCGGGGGCGCAGGTGACCCTGCGGACGGCGTTGCCCAACGATCCCAGGTCACGGATTCGCCTCTCCTTCGAGCCGGAGAGCCTGGATTCCTTCTCCGCCGCCACCGGAGCGGACGGCCGCTTCGATCTCGGCAACCTGCCCACCGGTCGTTACGACCTGACAGTCCGCGGACGCGGCTGGGCGCCGCTCACCGTTCCCAGCCTGGAGATCCCGGAGGGAAACCGCGCCACCGACCTCGGCACGGTCGTTCTCGCGCCGGGTGTCGCCCTCGAAGGCTTCGTGGTCGACGCCGCGGGCAAGCCGGTGGAAGGCGCGGAAATCCGCTTGACGGATGCCGGCGATCCCTTCCCCATCCGCCGCCGATCGGGAGGTGACGACGAGCCGGCAGGGCTGTCAGGCGTGGACGGCTCTTTCCGGATCGAGGACCTGAGCGCTGGGAGCCCGGTGGACGTCTCGGCCTCACGGACAGGCTATGCGCCGGGCGAGGCCCAAGGGATCCAGGTGCCCGCGGACCCGCCGATCCGCCTCGTCCTGCAGGCGGTCGGGACCATCTCCGGACGCGTGGTGGATCCCAACGGCAAGCCGATCGCCGACGCGTTCGTGCATGTGGGCTTCGGGCCACGCGCCGGCCGAGGAATGACGATGCTCAGCGGTGGTCCGCAGGCCGATCGCAGCGACGCCGAAGGCAACTTCCGGATCACCGACGTGATTCCGGGACCGGTCGAGCTGTCCGCCCAGGCTCCCGGATGGCAGCGCGGCACGGTGGCCGGCCTGGAGCTGCGGGGAGGCGAGGAGAAGAGCGGCATCGAGATCGTGCTGGCGCCCGGGGCCATCCTCAAAGGACGGGTCCTTTCACCGTCGGGCCGTCCCCTGCCGGGAGCCCAGGTGCAGACCATCTTCGAGGACTTGGCCGCCGGGACGGCCATGAAGAACACGGATGACGAAGGCCGGTACGAGCTTGATACTCTCGCGCCGGGGAACCGCACCCTGGAGGCGTCGCACCCCGACTACGGCATGGCACGCCGGCAGGTGGAGCTCCGCCCGGGAGAGAATTCCCTGGATTTCACGCTGGAAGGAGGGAACGAGGTGACGGGTCGGGTGGTCGACGACGCCGGCCGGCCGGTGGCGGGCGCGCAAGTCACGATGATCGCCCATGGAGTCTTCCAGAGATTCCAGGACACGAGCGAAGCCGACGGCTCATTCCGCTTCGCGGCGGTGGCGGACGGCGCTTACGAAGCTTTCGCGTCCAAGGAGGGCTTCGCTCCGCCGGAGAGAGCCCAGGTGACCGTGGCCGGCTCTTCCGTGGGAGGGATCGAGCTCCGTCTCTCGCAGGGAGGCGCCATCGTCGGCCGCATCGCCGGCCTGGAGGCTTCGGAGCTGTTGCGCGTCCAGGTCTCCGCCCGGGGCAGCGGCCGGGGGCTGGGGACCGTTGGGCGGATCGAGCCGGACGGCTCCTACCGGATCGACCATTTGCGGGAGGGAGAGTGGCGGGTCCAGGCCGAGCTGCCGGGGACGAGCCTGTACGCCGAAGGGGTGGCGCGGCTCGAGCCCGGGGCTTCCGAAACGCGCCTCGACCTGGAGATGCAGCGCGGGCTCGAGCTGTCGGGCCGGGTACGGCGCAACGGCGCGCCCGTCGCCGGAGAGTTTCTCTTCCTGGACGGGTCACAGCGGAAAACCGGCCAGACAGACTCCGACGGCCGTTTTCGTTTCCAGGGGCTGGCCGCCGGGTCCTATCGTTTGCGAGTCGGGGGTCGCTCCGACGGCCCGGAACACGAAGAGGCGGTCGACCTGCAAGCCGACCGGGAGATCACCATCGACCTGTCGACGGCAGAGTTGAGCGGCCGGGTGGTGGACGCGGCGGACGGGAGTCCGCTGGCCAACGCGAACGTGCAGCTCCTGCCCGCTGACAGCGGCTCGGCCAAGGGGGAGGCGCGGACCGACAGCCGGGGCATCTTCGTCCTGCGCGGAGTGGCCGAAGGGAGTTGGCGACTGCGCGCCCTGGCCGACGGCTACGCGCCCGGCGAGGTGGACATCCGCGTAGACCGCTCCAGCCCGGCGGACGGCGTGGAGCTCTCCTTGCGCGCGACCGAGGGCGTGACGCTCCAGGTGACGACCACGACGGGCGCGCCGCCGAGATCGCTGTTCTACGTCGCGATGGACGGAGCCGGCCGCAAGGTCGCCGACGGCACGGCGGCCGTCGCAGATGACGGCCGGGCGCGCCTGTCGCGCGTCCCTCCGGGAGGCTGGCAGGTGTTGCTGCTGACCACCGCCACAGGGGCTATCGAGATCGCGGTCACCGCTCCGGGCGACGCCGGCCGGATCACCCTGCCGCCGCCGTGCGTCCTGCGGGTGAAGGTGCGCGCTCTGGCGGATAGTCCGGCGCCGGCCAGCATGAGCCTGATCGGAGCGGGAGGCCGCCCCTTCCGCACCTTCGTCCGCATGGGCGAGCCGACCGCGACCTGGGACGTGAGCCGCGGCGCCGTCACCTTGAGCGAGGTGCCCCCCGGCACCTGGGAGGTGCAGGTCACCGCCGCGGATGGCCGGACGTGGCGCGCCACCGTGACGACCACGCCGGGAGTGGAGGCGGAGGCGGTGATGGAGTAGCGAGCTCCCCCTCTCCCGGTGACGGGAGAGGGGGCCAGGGGGTGAGGGCTCTACGAGGTGACTTCCACGGCGATCTCGCTGCGGGCCTTGTCGGGCTCGCTGTGGCCGGCCAGGAGCTGCTTGGCTACGATGAAACCCGAGCCGCCGTTGATGCCGTGGCCGGGCCAGGTGGCCGCGCCGAGCATGTAGAGGTTGGGCACCGCGGTCTGGTGGCTCGGCTGGCTCGGCAGCGGCCGGAACACATAGCTCTGCGCGATGTCGTGCGAGCCGCCGTACGGGTCGCCCGGTCCCTGGTTGGGGCTGAACCGCGCCAGGTCGTCGGGGCTGATGATGTGCATCCCCAGGATCGCGCCCGGCACGTTGGGCACATGGCGGCCGACGATCTCGATCACCCGGTCGGCGAAGCGCCGCTTGAGGTCCTCGGTCCAGGCGCCGTCGCCCACGTCGATCCGGCCCGCGGCGTCTCCGCGCGGCCGGATCGGTACCTCCAGCATCTGGAGCCGCAGGGTCGCCTTGCCTTCCGGCGCCCGCGTGGGGTCCATGCCCGTCGGGCAGTCGAAGGAGATCGTCGGATCCGAGGGGAGCAGCCCGTTGAGAGCCTGGGTCACCTGCTCCGCGCACCCCTCCAACCCGGGCGTGATGTGCATCTGGCCGACGCCGTCGAGGCGCTCGTCCGGCCAGCGCGGCGGCTCGGAGAGGGCCACATGGATCTGGACGCAGCCGCGGCCGTAACGGAAGCGCCCGGCCTCGCGGCGGATCGGGGCCGGGGCATCGCCCTCGGCCAGCAGGCGCAGGTAGAGCTGGTCCGGATTGACCGAGGCGACCACGGCCCGCTCGGCGCGATATTCCTTGTGCCCCGAGCGCACGGCCACGGCGCGGCCGTTCTCGACCACGATCCGCTCGACTGGAGCGGAGGTCTCGACGACGCCGCCCTTGTCCTCGATCAGGCGGACCAGCGCGCGGACCAGCCTGTCGGCCCCTCCTACCGGCATCGCCATGCCGCCGCCCATCAGCGCCATGAGCGTCAGCGGCACCCACACGCCGCCGTTGGCGCCGTCCTGCGTCCGTCCCAGGTGCCAGATCCAGGGTGCGATGAGGCCGCGGAGCACGGGCGACTTGAACCGCCCCTCCAGCACGTCGCGGGCGGTGAGCAGGAATTCGGAGGCGAACGGCGACGGCCAAGCCGCGTCCGGGCGGACCATCAGGTTGCGCAGGAACGGCTGCGCCTCCGGCGACGGCAGGTCCATGCCGAAGAGCGGGAAGATGTTCTGGGCGTGGGCGCCGAACTCCTCCATCATCCTCTGGAAGGAGGCGCCGTCCCCGGGCGCCAGCCGGTCGTACTCCTGGACGTTGACCGCCATGTCGCGCGAGAAGATCGTGGTGCGTCCGCCGGGCATGGACACGCCCGTGGGGAGGTCCGTGTTCGCATATGTCAACCCGCGCTCGGCCAGCTCGGGACCGAGCTCCGCGTAGGCCTGCGAGGTGGTGAAGAGCGGCTGGGCGCTGGAATAGACGTCGTGACGGAAGCCGGGCAGCGTGAGCTCCTCGGTGCGGACGAGGCCGCCAGGGCGGTCGTTCTTCTCCAGCACCAGGACGCTCCAGCCGGCGCGGGCGAGATAGGCGGCGGCGATGAGCGAGTTGTGGCCGCTGCCGACGAAGATGGCGTCGTACTTCTTCTTCAAGGTACTTCCTCCTGCTCTGAGGGGAGTTACTGCCGGAAGACGGCAGGAGCCCCGTGCGAGGGCCCCTGCCGGACTGCTACTTCAAGGAACTGCGGAGCACAGGTCCAAGTCGCTCAGCTTGCGAAAGCTTTGCCACGCGCCTCCGCCTTGTCGACCACGACCTCGCTCAGGCGTGCGGTGCGGTTGGCGGTGCGGCCGATGGCTTGGAGGAGCGCGATGCGGTTCTGGCGGACCCGCGGGTCCTCGGCCATGACCAGGACGTCCACGAAGAAGCGGTCGAGCACGGGCGCGAGGCCGGCGATGCGGCGCAGGCAGCGCTCGTAGTCGCCGGCCGCGGCCGCCTCCTCCACCTCGTCGCGTAGATCCTGGAAGGCCGCGTGGAGATCCTTTTCCGCGGGCTCGGACAGGAGCGGCTCGTCGAGCGGCTGCTCGGACGCGTCCTTGGTGGCATCTTTCGTAATATTGGCGATGCGTTTGGCCGCGAGGACGACCGAGAGGAAGTCCGCCGACTCGCGCACCCGGTGCAAGGCGTCGACTCGCGCCAGGAGGTCCGGCAGGTTGCTGAAGCCCACGGCGAGCGCCGCCTCGATCTCGTCGTAGGCGTAGCCGCGCAGGCCCAGCAGGTAGCGGATGCGGTCCGCCAGGAACGGCCGGAGGTCTTCGAGGATCTGCCCGGCGTCGCGGGTCAGCCGGTCGCCGTAGAGGCGCGCGGCCTCCTCCGCAACCTTCTCCAGGTCGAGCGCCAGCCCGCCCTCCAGCGCGATGCGCACGACGCCTTGAGCGGCCCGGCGCAGGCCGAAGGGGTCCTTGCTGCCCGTCGGGATCAGGCCCAGGCCGAAGATGCCGGCCAGGGTGTCCATGCGGTCGGCGAGGCCGGCGACCCGGCCGGCCCGGCCGCGCGGGATGGGATCTTCGGTCGAAGCGGGCAGATACTGGTCGTAGACCGCCTGCCAGATCTCCTCGGGATGCCCCTCCTCGCGGGCGTAGATGCCTCCCATGATCCCCTGGAGCGAGGTGAACTCCTTGACCATCTCGGTCGCGAGGTCCACCTTGAGGAGCCGGGCGGCCTCGACGGCGCGGTCCCTCTCCTCGGCCCAGCCGAGCTGGTCACAGATCGCTCCGGCGAGGGAGGCCAGACGCTCGGACTTGGCCGCGTAGCTCCCCAGCCTCTCGTGGAAAGCCAGGCGGTGGAGCTGCTCGGCGCGCCGCGCCAGGCCCGTCTTGCGGTCCTCGCCGTAGAAGAAACGGGCGTCCGCGAGCCGCGCCGCGACCACCCATTCGTTGCCGGAGCGCGCCCGCCCCTTGGGATCGTCGGGCCGGTCCATGACCGTGAGGAAGTACGGCAGCAGCTTGCCCGAGCCGTTCGAGGCCGCCTCGACCGTGAAAGCGCTCTGGTGGTCGCGCAGGCTGGTGGCCAGCACCTCGGCCGGCAGCTCGAGGAAGCCGTCGTCGAACTTCCCCTCCATGACTCCGGGGATCTCGCAGATGGCGGCCAGCTTGTCGAGGAGCGCGGGGTCGTCCACCAGCCGGCCGCCCAGCTCCTGGGACCGCGAGCGCATGGTGTCGAGCAGGATGCGCTGGCGCTCCCTGGGGCTCACCTCGATGTGGCGGGCCGCCAGCTCCTTGCGGTACTGCCCGGCGTCCGTCACCCGGAAGGGCTCGGATGAGAGGTTCGGATGACCCTGCGTCTCGTCCCCCGCCGCGATGCCGAAGAGGTCGAACGGCACCACCTGGCCGTCGAACAGGGAGACGACGCCGTGCACCGGACGGACCCAGGGCCCGTCGCCGGCGCCCCAGCGCATGGTCTTGGCCCAGGAGATGGAGGTCAGCACGCGCGGCACGATCTCGGCCAGCACGTCGGCCGTGGCCCGTCCCTCGATCTTCTTGACCGCCGCCAGGTACTCCCCCTTGTCGGTGGTCACCCGCGAGAGCTGCTCCGGCTCGACGCCGCAGCGCTTGGCGAAGCCGGCG
This sequence comes from Thermoanaerobaculia bacterium, assembly GCA_036380715.1. Classification (GTDB taxonomy): domain Bacteria; phylum Acidobacteriota; class Thermoanaerobaculia; order Multivoradales; family UBA5704; genus UBA5704. The sequence goes on from DASVEF010000323.1 coordinate 7,743, forward strand.
AGCGCCGGGGTCGGCGAGCCGTCGGGCGTATAGGCGGCGCGCACGGGCGGGCCCATCACCTGCTCCTCGCGGTCGGGCTCGCGCTCCGGCAGACCGGAGAGGACGAGCAGCAGGCGGCGCGGCGTATAGCCGGTCTCCACCTCGCGGGGGCCGAGGCCGCGCGCCATCAGCTCCTCGAACACCCGGGTCGCGAGCTCGCGCACTCCCGGCTCCAGCATGCGGGCCGGGATCTCCTCGCTCCTCACCTCCAGCAGATACTCACCGCGCGGCATCGGACACCTCCGCCGTCTCCTTGGCTGTCTCCTTGGCATTGACGGATTCCTCCGCCTCTGCGGCGCCCCCTCGCAGCAGGGGGAAGCCGAGCCGCTCGCGGCTCTCGACATAGGCGCGGGCGCAGGCGATGGCGAGGTCGCGCACCCGCTTCATCAGGCCGACGCGCTCGGTGACGGAGACCGCTCCGCGCGCGTCCATCACGTTGAACAGGTGCGAGCACTTGAGGGCGTGCTCGTAGGCGGGGAGCACCAGCTCCGCCTCCAGGCAGCGCTGCGCCTCGCGCTCCATCCCCTCGAACTGCTGCTGGAGGAAGGCCACGTCCGCCACCTCGAAGTAGTAGCGGGAGAGCTCGTACTCCTCCTGCTTGCGCACCTGCCCGTAGTCGAGCCCTTCCACCCAGTCGACCTCGTAGATGCTGCGCGACTGGGAGAGGAACATGGTCAGGCGCTCCAGGCCGTAAGTGATTTCGGCGCTGATCGGCTTGAGCTCCAGGCCGCCCGCCTGCTGGAAATAGGTGAACTGGGTGATCTCCATGCCGTCCAGCATGACCTGCCAGCCGACGCCCCAGGCGCCCAGGGTCGGCGCCTCCCAGTTGTCCTCCTCAAAGCGGAGGTCATGGTCGGCGAGGTTCAGGCCGATGGCCTCCAGGCTCCGCACGTAGAGCCGCTGCACGTCGTGCGGCGAAGGCTTGAGGATCACCTGGAACTGGAGGTGCTTGCCGAGCCGGAACGGATTGTCGCCGTAGCGGCCGTCGGCCGGCCGGCGCGAGGGCTGGACGTAGGCGACGCGCCAGGGCTCCGGCCCCAGCACGCGCAGGAAGGTGTCCGGGTGCATGGTTCCGGCGCCGACCTCCAGATCGAGAGGTTGCTGGAGGACACACCCCTCGCGCGCCCAGAACTCGGAAAGTCGAAGAATCAGATCCTGAAGTGTCTGCATATGGGTCTCATGAGAAGGAGGGCGGACGACCCCCCGCGTGGCGCAACAGTTTACCCCAGCCCTGCTCTGGTCCTCTGGATGACGTCGTAGCTGCGCAGCTCGCGCTGGAGGAAGTGGCGCCGCACCCTCATGCAGAGATCCTCCACCTGGCGCAGCGCCTCCGCCGACGGCGGAGCCTCGGCCACCTTCGGCAGGCTCTCGCGGCCGATCCGCCGGAGGAAGTCCAGCGTCTCCGGCCGGGTGATGAGGCCGCCGCGCCCGCCGCAGTCCATGCAGAGCAGCGTCTCTCCGCTCGCGGGGAGCACCGCCCAGCCGTCGAACGGACGGCCGCAGGACGGGCAGGCGTGGGGCGCCGGGAAGACTCCCGCCAGCCGCAGGACCCAGGCCTCGAAATACCGCGCCGCGAGGTCGCGGTCCACTCCCGCGAGCAGCGCTTCGAGCGTGGAGTCGAGCAGGCGGAACAGGTGGTCCGAGGGGTCGTCCTCCTGGGCGAATTCCAGCATGTGGTCGGCCAGGTAGCTGCCGAGCAGGATGCCTTCGAGATCCTCCTGCAGGCGGTGGACCGGGCGGACCATCTCGACCGAGGAGACGCGGCCCAGCTCCCTCCCCTCTTTTTCGAACCAGGTCACCTGGACCCGGGCGAGCGGCTGGAGCTGGCCGCCGAACCGGCTGTGCTTGGTGCGCGCCCCCTGCGCCACCCCCTTCTTCTTGCCGTGCTCGCGGGTGAGGAAGGTGACGATCCGGTCGCGGTCGTGCAGGTCCATGACGTCGAGGATCAGCGCCTCGGCGCTCATCAGCCCCATGGCTCAGGCTCCGGTCTGCGGGAAGGTGGACATCGGCAGGCCGGAGCGCCGGCGGCAGCGCCGGCGCTCCGCAAAGGGGCGGATCAACCCTGGTACGGCGGCGTCGGAGGAGTCGGCGGAGTCGGCGTCTTCGGCTTCATGAAGACGAACTCGATCGACTCCGGCGTCCGGTAGTTGTAGCGCTGGTCGAACTCTTCCTGGTTCATCACCAGCAGAAGAATACCCTCGACAAACCCAAGAAGGCTCCCGGCGCCGCAGGTGACGGCGGTCAGCACGATCTCGATGACCCCGGTCATGGTTGAGCCCAGATAGAACTGATGGGCTCCGAGCCATCCGAGCAGGATTCCAAGAATTCCGGCGGTGGTCCTGTCCTTTCCGCGACTCATTATGGTCCCTCCATGGTTTTCAACCATCCGTTCGCGCCAATGGTATCCGATCTCGGGCATGGATGCCGGATCGTGGCATATTTCGGCGGATTCGCGCAGACCCTCACCCCCGTCCCCTCTCCCGTCACCGGGAGAGGGGGTCAGGGAGTGAGGGCTCAGAGGGCGGCCAGCGCCCGCCGCAGCCACTGGGTCAGGTCGCGGTCGAGGCGCTCCCGGCACTCGTCGAGCCCGTGCCGGCAGTCGGGATAGAGGAAGATCTCCTTCGGCTCCCGCGCCCGGTGGTAGATGTCGCGCGAGCAGATGTCCGGCAGGACCTCGTCGTCGCTGCCGTGGATCAGGAGCAGGGGGCGGGGGCTCAGGTCCGGTACCCGCTCGGTGCCGAACGCCTGGCTGCTGAGAGCCGCGACGGCGACCACCTCCTCGCCGAGCGCGCCGGCGGTGATCGCGACCGCGCCGCCGAACGAGTGGCCCACCAGGGCGACGCGGACGTGGCCCTGGGTCGCGACGTAAGCGGCTCCGAGCAGCGTGTCCAGGACGCAGGACGCGAGCTGGTTCGGGTATCTGTAGCTCAGGCGGAGAGAAGCGATCCCCTGGGTGGCCAGCGCGGTTGCGAGGCGCGGATAGAGGCCGCCGGCCGGACCGTCCAGCCCACCCCCGGCGCCGCCGATCCAGACCACGGCGGCCTCCCCTCTCGCGACCTCGTGGTACCGGCAGGTGATCGTGCCCGCGTCGGTTTGCAGCTCCAGGGGCACGACCCCGCCGGTCGCGATCCCTCGATCGACGCCGCGCAGCTCCAGGCTCAGGGTGGTTTCGACTGCTTCCGGAAAGAATCCGCCGTTGCTCATCATGGCCGGCGGAAGTGCACATCCCGCGCCAGGGCTGGTCAGTCTTCGCCGAGCCCCAGGTCCACATCCCGGTCCAGGGTGGCCAGGAGGGCGCGGTCTTCGCGCCAGCCGGGCTCGACCCGGACGTGGAGATCGAGGTAGACGCGGCGCTCCAGGAACTGCTCCAGGTCGAGGCGGGCGGCAGTGCCGATCGACTTGATCATCTGCCCCTGGCGCCCCACGACGATCTTCTTCTGGCCGGGCCGCTCGACCAGGATGGTGGCGTAGATGCGGATCAGGTCCTTCTCGGCTTCTTCCTCCCAGCGCTCGATGACCACGGCGGTCGAGAACGGCAGCTCTTCGCTGGTCAGCTCCAGCACTTTCTCACGGATCCGCTCGGCCGCCAGGAAGCGCTCGGGGTGGATGGTCAGCAGCTCGGGATCGAAGAGGGGCTCCCCTTCCGGCAGCTTGTCCCAGAGGACCTCCAGGAGGCGCTCGCCGCCGTCGCCGGTGAGGGCGCTGACCGGGACGATCTCGGCGAAGAGCCCGCTCTGGGCGTAGCGTTCGATGCGCGGCAGGAGCTGCTTCTTGTCGCGCACGAGGTCGATCTTGTTGAGCACCAGCACGCGCGGCTCGCGGGCCTTGCCGACCAGGTCGAGCATGTAGGCGTCGCCGGAGCCCGGTTTCTGCGCGACGTCGACCAGCAGGCAGATGATGTCCGCGTCGTTCAGGGCGTCGAGAGCGTAGCGCACCATCTGGCGGTTCAGCCGGTGGAGCGGCTTGTGCACCCCGGGGGTGTCGTAGAAGACCATCTGGCCGCGCTCGGTGGAGAGGATGCCCACCAGCCGGTGGCGGGTCGTCTGCGGCTTGTCCGAGACGATCGCCACTTTCTCGGCCAGGAGGTGGTTCATCAGGGTGGACTTGCCGGCGTTCGGCCGGCCCACCAGCGCCACGGTGCCCGCTTTGGCCATCAGGCCTCCGTCTCCTCGTCGGCGGCCTCTTCACCGGCCGGGACCTTCTCCACCCGCACGGTCTGGATGCGGCGGTCCGCCACCGCCTCGACGGTGAAGCGGAGGCCGAAGCGGTCCACCGCCTCCCCCACCTGGGGCACGTGCCCGAGGGCGCTGAAGATCAACCCCGCCACGGTCTCGTACTCCGGGTCCTCGACCTCGACGTGGAAGAGCTCGTCCAGCAGGTCGATGTGGGCGCGGCCGTCCAGCCGGTAGGAGCCGTCCCCGAGCGGCTCCAGCTCGGCGACGAGCGCCTCGTGCTCGTCCATGATCTCGCCGACGATCTCCTCCAACAGGTCCTCGACGGTCACCAGGCCGGCCGTGCCGCCGTACTCGTCCACCACGATGGCCACTTGCTGGAAGCGTGCCTGGAGCTCCTTGAGCAGCTCGCCCAGCGGCTTGGTCTCGGGGATGAACAGCGGCGGCTTGATCAGCTCGCTGGCCGGCGTCGGCTCGGGGATGCGCAGGGCGCGCAGCACGTCGCGGATGTGCAGGATGCCCACGACGTGGTCGATCGAGTCCTGGTAGATCGGAATGCGCGAATGGCCCGACTCGATGAAGCGGTCGGCCAGGGCGTCGAGGCTGGAGTCGACCGGCGCGCAGACCATGTCGATCCGCGGCGTCATGACGCTGCGCGCCAGCGTGTCGCGGAAGTCGACGATGCTCCACAGCCACTCCCCCTGCTCGGGCTCCAGGATGCCCTCGCGCGTGCCGACGTCGATGAAGGCCTCGATCTCCTCGTCCGTGGCGTCCTCCTCGTCCTCGTCGCGGCGGTCCTGGGGCTTCGGCACGAGAGGGGACAGCAGGGTCACCAGAGGAGCGAGGATGAACAGGGCGACGCGGTAGACCCGGGTCAGCCAGCGCAGGCCCTTCTCCGGATCGCGCGCCACCAGGACGCGGATGCCCGCCTCGGTCGCGGCCACGACCGCCAGGATCACGGCGAACGCCCAGAGCCTGGGGAACGCCCGGTGCCAGAACCACAGCAGCTCCGACAGGGCCAGGAAGAGGACGACCGGAGCGAGCCGCCCGAAGAGCGAGAGGAGATAGCGGAAGACGGCGAAGCGCGCCGGGGTGTCGTAGAGGCGGCGCAGGTTGCCCCCCGCCTCCTCGGCCCAGCGGCGCAGCCGGATCGGGCCGCTGCGCTCGAGCAGGGCCGAGAGCACGGAGACCAGCACGGCCGCGGGCAGCACCAGGGCCAGGACCCAGCCCAGGATTGCGGGCGGGAGCAGGGGATCCGCGGCCTCAGGCATGCCCGTTCTCCGTCTCGGGAACCGCATCCCCCACTGTAGAGACGCCCCGTGGGGCGTCTCCTTCTCCGGAGGTGCCCGCGGCATCGCGCGGATTCCTGGAAATGGATGGCGTCGCCGCAGGAGACGCCCCACGGGGCGTCTCTACAGTGGGGAGGATCTCCAGCGGGCTGAAGGGCGCTTTGGGGTCAGGGGGTGAGGGAATCCACGTCCGTCGCAGCCGGCGCTCCAGACGCTCCATCTCCCCCTGATCGGTCTCGTGGTCGTAGCCCATGCAGTGCAGGATGCCATGAAGGAGCAGGATCTTCAGCTCCCGCTCCACGTCGTGTCCGGCCTCCCCGGCCTGTTGCCGCGCCACCGGCACGGAGATCAGGATATCCCCGAGGTGACCGCCGTCCCCGGGGAAGGAGAGCACGTCCGTGGCCTTGTCCTTGTCCCGGTACTGCCGGTTCACCCGCCGCATCTCGCGGTCGCCGGAGAAGCGGACCCCCAGGCTCCGCGAGCCGGGGGACAGCTCGTCCAGCAACCGCTCCAGCCAGGGGCGCAGCCGGCGCGCCCTCGCCTCGGGGTAGCGGTTGGGGTTCTGGAGAACGATCTCGCGATCGTCGTCGGTCGGCAGGTCGGGGCTCCTCATCCAGGCCGTGTCACGAGGCGCGGGCGGCGTCAGCCAGAGGAGGCCGCTTCTCCCTCCTGGGTCCGGCGTTGAAGTCGAAGCCCGGGTAGTCTACCCGCTGGTGGAAGATGTTGGCGAGCACCCGCAGGAACGCCTCGGAGACGTTGTGCAGATCGGACAGGGTCAGGTCGGTGTGGTCGAGCTGCTCGTCGTTCAGGCAGTCCTCGACGATGGCGCGGATCATGCCGCGGATCTTCTGCGGCGTGGGCTCGCTCAGGGTCCGGCTCGCCGCCTCGACGGCGTCGGCGAGCATGAGGACGCCCATCACCTTGTTCCCCGGCTTGGGGCCGGGATAGCGGTACTTCTCCTCGCTGACCTCCCCCGCCTCCACCTCCCGCTGCTCCAGGGCCCGGCTGTAGAAGTACTTGATCAACCGCGTGCCGTGGTGCTGCCGGATCGCGTCCTCGATCACCTTGGGCAGGCCCTGCTCGCGCGCCAGCTCCACCCCGTCCTTGACGTGGTTGAGCAGGATCAGGGCGCTCATCGAGGGGAGCAGCTTGTCGTGCCGGTTCTGGCCGGGCCGCTGGTTCTCGATGAAGTAGTCGGGGCGGAGGACCTTGCCCACGTCGTGGTAGAGGCCGCCCGCGTAAGCCAGCACCGGATCGGCGCCGATCGCCTCGCACCCCTCCTTCGCCAGGTTGGCCACCATCAGCGAGTGCTGGAAGGTGCCGGGCGCCTCGAAGGCCAGGCGGCGCAGCAGCGGCAGGTTGGTGTTGGACAGCTCGACCAGCTTGATGTCGGTGGTGATGCCGAGCAGCGACTCCAGGACCGGCACCGCGAAGCTCGCCACCGCCGCCACCAGCAGCCCGCCCGCGAAGGCGCACAGCACGTCGAAGCCGACCTGCATCCACCCGCGCTCGTCCGGAGAGGCCAGGGAGACGAGGATCAGGGCCATCACCACGTTGATCACGCCGACGACCATGCCCACGCGCGCCACCACCAGCCGGTGGCGGAACTGATAGCGCTCCAGCGCATAGATCGCGGCGAGGGAGCCGCCGAAGGCGTAGAAGACCACCCACGGAGCCCCGTCCACGCCCAGACGGCTCGCCAGGATCGAGAACAGGATGGAGAGCATCAGGGCGGCGTAGCGGCCCAGCAGCAGGGCGGCGAGCAGCGCCAGCGCGGCGAAAGGCGTGGCGTAGGCCCAGCTCCGCGCCGCGTTGAGCGGCGGCGCCTCGAAGGCGCTGGAGAGGGCGCCCGCCACCAGGAAGCAGAACTTCGCCCCCAGGAGCGACAGCAGGAGGAGCAGCAGCCCCTCCCCGAACAGCCGCCGCGGGCTGTGATCGGCGACGCGCTCGCGCTGGAGCCCGAGCCAGACCACCAGGGAGGCCAGGGCGAGCAGGAACAGGGTCCCCACCAGCGGCGGCACCTGCAGCCGGAGCTGGCTCTCGCCCCGCATCTCGGCGATGGCGTGGGCGTCCGCCGGATCGATCACGTCACCCTTGCGGGCGATCACCTGCCCCTTGCGGATCTGGTTGAAGACCTGGCCGGCCTCGGCCGCCGCCGCCTCCCGCCGCGCCAGCGTCTCGCTGCGATTGGGCAGAAGGTTCGACGGCAGGTTCTGCAGCAGCAGGTCGGCGAGCACCTGCCGCTCGGCGGCCGAGTAGCCGCTCCAGTCGCGCACCTCGGACTCGAGGAACTCGCGGGCCTCCTCGGGATAGCCCAGAGGGCCGAACAGGTCGAGCTGGACCTGCTCGGTGCCCGAGCCGAGGTTGCGCAGCGCGATGCCGCGCATCCGGTTTTCCAGCAGGATGGTCTTGTTGCCCACGACGCCGCGCCGCAGGGCCTGGACGAGCGCGCCGCGCAGGCGGTCCTCGAGCTCGGGCGAGAACTTCTTGCGCGCCAGCAGCTCGAGGTGCTCGCGGGTGAGACGGAGCCCTTCCGGCCGGCGGGACTGCGCCAGCAGCTCCTGGACGGCCTGGTCGCGCGCGGCCTCGGTCTCTCCGGCCTCTGTGGAGGCGGCGCGCGCGAGCAGCCGGCGCCCGCGGTTGAAGAGCTGGTGCAGCCGCCCTTCGAGCTCGTCGGCGGACCCGGGGTCGAAGTCGTAGACCTGGAGGACCTCCTCGCGCGCCCGGTCCTGCTTGGCGCGCGTCGCCGCCTCGTCGCCGAGCAGCAGGTCGCGCGTGGCCACGTAGTCGCGCTCGGCGATGGTGTTGGGGACCGCCCGCGAAGAGAAGAGGAAGGCGCCGGGCATCAGCGCCCAGGTCCCCAGGACCAGGAACAGCCCCACCCAGAGGGCGGGCATCTCCAGGGACTTCTGCCAGAGGTCGGCCGCCCGCAGCCGCCGGCGCAGCGTCAGCGTGCCGGTGCTGATGAGCTCGAGGCGGGACGGCCGGGGCTTGCCGTTCGAGGTCGAGGGGTTGGGAGCCGTCGGGCCTGAAGCCATGGTCGTGTCAGACGCGCCGGACAGGCGCGCTCACGAGGGCGCGGTCCCTCCGGAGGCGGCTCCAACCGTCTCCCGGGACGATCTCTCGCGCTCCCCCTTCTGTTTCTCGTACTGGTCGTACGCCGAGACGACTTTCTGCACCAGCGCGTGGCGGACCACGTCGCTCTTGTCGAAGAAGAAGAACTTGATCCCCTCCACGCCGCCCAGGACCTCCTGGGCCTCGCGCAGGCCGGACATCCGCCCCTGCGGCAGGTCGACCTGGGTGACGTCGCCGTTGATCACCGCCTTGGAGTTGAAGCCGACGCGGGTGAGGACCATCTTCATCTGCTCGCTCGTGGTGTTCTGGGCCTCGTCCACGATGATGAAGCTGTCGTTGAGCGTGCGCCCGCGCATGAAAGCGATGGGCGCCACCTCGATGATCCCGCGCTCCATCATCCGGCCCACCTTCTCATAGCCGATGATGTCGTGCAGGGCGTCATGGAGCGGCCTGAGATAGGGATTGACCTTCTCGGCGAGGTCGCCGGGGAGGAAGCCGAGCTTCTCTCCCGCCTCGACGGCCGGGCGCGCCAGGATGATCCGCTTGACCCGCTTCTCCAGCAGGGCCGCCGCCGCCATGGCCACCGCCAGATAGGTCTTGCCGGTGCCGGCGGGGCCGATCGAGATGACGATGTCGTAGTCGATCATCGCCTTCAGGTAGAGCTGCTGCCGGGCGCTGCGCGGCGTGACCATGCGCCGCACCGCGGCCAGCATCCCCTCGGGCAGGAAGAAGTCGACCAGCGAGGTTTCGGGGGAGTCCACGGCCACCCGGATGGCGGTCTGCACATCGCCGGGCCGCAGGCGATACCCCTTCTCGGTCACGGCGGTCAGCCCGTGGAACAGGCGCTCGACGGCCTGTTCCCGGTCCGGCTCGCCCTGGATGTTCAGCTCGTTGCCGCGGGCGGTCACCGTCACGCCGAAGGTGCGCTCGATCCGCCGCAGGTTTTCATCATGAGTCCCGAAGAGGGTGTCGAGCCCCTCCTCGGCGAGAGTCACTTGCGTCATCTTTGAAGTCTTCTCATGGACGGACAGGCCGGCCCCCGTGCTCGGGGAGCCGGCCGAGGCGTCAAGTGTAGCAGAGCGCGCCCGCCTTTACTTCTTGGCGCCGTAGTCGTAGAAGCCGCGCCCGCTCTTCTTGCCCAGCCGGCCCGCCTGCACCATCTGCTTGAGGAGCGGCGGCGGCGCGAAGCGCTTCTCCCGGTACTCCTCGAACATGATGTTGGCGATGTAGTACGTGGTGTCCAGGCCGACGAAGTCGAGCAGGGTGAACGGCCCCATGGGATAGCCGCAGCCGAGCTGCATCCCCTTGTCAATGTCCTCGACGCTCCCCACCCCCTCCTCCAGCGCGCGGACGGCGTCCAGCAGGTAGGGGACGAGGAGGCGGTTGACCACGAAGCCCGAATTGTCGCGGCAGGCGATCGGCTCCTTGCCCAGAGAGCGCACGAGCTCGAACGCCTCCTGGAACGCCTCCTCGGAGGTCATCAGGGTGCGCACGACCTCGACCAGCTTCATCACCGGCACCGGGTTGAAGAAGTGGAGCCCCACGAAGCGCTCGGGGCGCCGCGTGAACATGGCCATCTGGGTGATGGTCAGCGACGAGGTGTTGCTGGCGAAGATCGCGCTCTCCTGCACCGCCTGGTCGAGGGCGGTGAAGGTCTTCCGCTTCTCGTCCAGGTTCTCGACGATCGCCTCGACCACCAGGTCGCAGTCGGCGAGGTCGTCGAGCGACACGGTGCCGCGGAGCCGGTTCAGGGTCTGATCGCGCGTCTCGGCGTCCAGCTTGCCCTTCTCCACCGCCTTGCCGAGGGAGCCCTGGATCTTCTGCAGCCCCTTGTCCACGATCTCCTCGCTGACCTCGCGCACCACCGTCTCGTAGCCGGCGCGCGCCGCCACCTCGGCGATGCCGGACCCCATGAGGCCACAGCCGAGCACGCCTACCTTGCGAATCGCCATCACATCCCTCCTATCTATAAGGTCATGTTCCTATTTCGACGATCTCCCTCCCGCCCTCCGGCAGCCGGCCGAGCCGGAGCGCCCGCGCGCCCGGCACCGGGAACGGCAGCCGCTCGGCCCATTCCACCACCTTGACCCCCGGCCCGGCCAGCAGCTCCTCCAGCCCCAGCGCCGGCACCTCGTCGGGATCGAGCCGGTAGAGGTCGGCGTGGACCAGCCGGCCGCGGCTCCCCCGGTGCTCGCGGATCAGGTTGAACGTCGGCGACTGGACCTCGCGCGGGTCGATCCCCAGCCCCTCGGCCACCCCACGCGTCAGGACGGTCTTGCCGCTCCCCAGGTCGCCGGAGAGGAGGAGCACGCCGTCCGGCGCCAGCTCCTCCGCCAGCTCCCGTCCCAAAGCCAGCGTCTCCTCCTCGCTCGCGCTGAGCCAGCGGCCCTTCATCGACCGCAGAGCTTATCGCAGACCTCCTGAAGAAACCCGGAGAGCCGCCGGCGCCCGCTCCGCCCGCGGCTCTCCACGATTCAGTTGTCAAAGAACGTATCCGCGACCCGTCTCCACGCGACGGAGACCCGTCAAAACGAATCCTACCCCGATCTCAACGCGTTCCGCCCGAAGAAAAACATCGTCGGGACCTTGCTCAACGTCATCGGGACCGAGCTCGACAAGGCTCGCCTTCTGCTCAACAAGGCTCGCCTTCCGGTCTCGAAGGCTCGCCTTCTGCTCGACAAGCCGCGCCTTCTACTCAAGAAGCCTCGCCTTTTGCTCGACAAGGCTCGCCTTCTCGGGCGAACCGTGTTGAGCAAGGTCCCGAAGGCTCGCCTTTTGGTCCCGACGACGTTGAGCCAGGTCCCGATGACGTTGAGCTCGGTCTGGACGACGTTGAGCCCGGAGCGGAGGACCTCCAGCTCCACAGCTTTCCTAGTTGCGTTTATCTTCCAGACGAGGATGAGGTTAACAGAAAGACCTTGACAGAGCAAGAGAAAATCTACTATCCTATGCGTACGTTTTTGGCGAAGTCGCAAGCCCTCCCGGTCTCCGGAGAGGGTGCAGCTCGCTCTTTGACAATCGGCAGGAAACCGGGCGAGATCGGACCGGAAGATTGTGCCTAAGTCTCTATGGCACAATGACTTACAACGGATCGGGCGAAAGAGGGTCGAAGGGCCGCGTAACCCCAGCGTAACCCATTTGGGCCACTTCTTGCCGTCTCCATTCACGCCTCTAGCGGGCCTGCGGGGGCGTGTCTCTCGCCGGACCTGGCCGAGGCTCAGGGGCGAGGGGGTGACCGGCTACGGACACACTCTACAGCAGCTCGCCAACAGCCGAGGCGCGGAAGCCATGGCTATCCTTAAGGGCTCTCAGGAGACGCGCTCAGAGGGCGCTCCAAGCCCTCCACGGACAAGGCGAGGCTGGCGAGTGCTGGTCAACGCTCAGAGGGCGTCTGGGCGCGCTCCACGGCGGAGGAGCGAGGCGACAGGCGCAGAGAGATAGGGGGCTGGATGGGGTGGGGCGAATCGAGTGAGGTAGGTGCCCCGGCTGCGCGATGCGCGAGGGGGATTACGGCAGCAGGCTTGAGGCCGAAGTACGGCGTTCGGCAGCGGCGGCGAGGTGCGGTTGCCGCCGCCCTAAAACCTACTCCTCCACCGACCCGGTTGGGCTCTCCGAGGTGGCGGGGACGGCTGCGTGGCCAGGGTGGACGCGCAGCAGGACGGCCCCGGTCCGGCAGGTTGCCCCGAGTTCGGCAGCGCTGCTGCGCGAGTGTCGCCGACATGGCGGCTACTCCTCCGCCGGTCCGGGGTCGGCGGTGCTTTTGCGCGTCCGGCTGTCGAGGTATTCGTTGATGTCGCGCAAGCGGTAGATGACGCGGGAGCCACATTTGACGAAGCGGGGGCCGACTCCCTTGTAGCGCCAGATTTCGAGGGTGCCTGGCTTAACGCCGAGAAGGGGCGCGGCGGCGACGGTGTCGAAGACGGGCTCGATCTTGGAGACGTCAGGCTTATGCATTGGGAACCTCCGAAGGGGTTGCGGGGTTGGTAAGGTTTCTCACGGATGCGGGCGCATCCTGGTGTTCGCTGATCAGTCCAAGCTCTTGGAGCCGCGAGCGCACGCGTCTCCGGCTGACGTGCAGGTGGCGGGCGATGGCGGTGAGGCTCGAGCCGGTGTTCCGCCCTTGGGTGATCTGGAGCTGCGCTTCCCAGGCGGCGGTAAGGTCGGCATCGTCGAGGGGGGTGGCTGGCCGGCCTCCCTTCGGGAGACCGCCCCGGGCGGCGAGGGCGCGGGCGCGCGCTTCGTCGTCGACTTCGCCGGCGGCGCGCAGCTCGTGGAGGCGGCTGCGGACGGTGGCCTCGGCGATGCCGAGCTTGGCGGCGATCTCGCGCTGGGAGAGGGGGCGGCGGCCTCGCCGTCCCTCCCAGTAGATCAGCAGCTCCCTCGGGTTCACCGCCAGTCTGGGATTGAAGCGGACGGAGGTTTCGAGCCAGTCTCGCCAGCGGATGGCTCCGCCGGGGTCGGTGGTGTCGAGGCGGTCTTTGATGGCGATCAGGGCGACGTCGTGGGCGGCCAGGAGGCAGCCCAGGTCGGCCAGGTGGCGCAGGGAGCGCGCGAGATGGCTCAGGGTATGGACGAGGATGCCCTGGATGGTTTTCGCGCGTACGGCCTCGCGGAGGCGCGCGAGGCCCGGTCGCGGCTCATTGGGGAAGGAGATCGGGTCGGTGCACTCCAGGACGATGTCCCAGCCTCTGCGGGCCGCTTGGGCGGCCAGGTCGGCGAGGATCTGCTCAGGGGTCTCTCGGCCGAGGTCGGCCGAGAGGCAAGCGTAGAGGGCGACTCTCATTGGCGTCTCCTGCGCACGGGCGCGGGGACCACTCCTGTCCGGGCGCTCATCGGGTCTTCCGCCTCAACCGGACATCGGTGCCGCCGGTGCGGATGTGGAGGCCGGAGAGCCAGCGCGAGAGCAGGGGTGGCGGTGTGGCCCCGGTGGGATTGCGCAGCAGCTCGGGAAGGAGCTGGCTGGTGA